>JALYUH010000329.1 GCA_030853985.1 Bacteroidota bacterium
AGCGTGGCCACGCCCAGCAGAAAGTGCTCGTCAAACACCTGATTGACACGCTTGGGAGCAAACTGGGCGGGCGGGTACAGTTCGGGGTCGAAGGCCAGCTCTATCTGGGCCAGGCTGAGGCGGGCGAGCACGTCCACGTCGAGGTCGGCGCGAAACAGGCCCTCGGTAATGCCCCGGCGCAGGTTGCGGGTTATCTGGTCGAGAATGAAGGTGCTCTTGTGCGCCCGGAACAGTGCCCAGGCCTCCGGGTAGTACTTGCGCAGGTCGTAGAAAATGCTGGGGTGCACGTTGCTGAATTGCTGCCGCGTCCATTTCATCATCTGAAACAGCTCGTCGATGGCCGAGGTGGCCGATTCTATCATGGCCGTGCAGTCGAACTGCGTGCCCAGCAGGTGCCGGCCCATGGAGGCTTCCACAATCTGGTCCTTGTTCTCAAACCATTTGTAGAGGGTCTTTTTCGACATGGCCATATCGGTGGCGATATCATCCATGCTCACGCTTTTGATGCCGTTGCGCATGAAAAGCTGCTGCGCGTGGTCCAGGATTCGGTCTTTGATTTCCATAATTAACGCCGCAAAGATACTACGGAAACTTTTAATGTGCTCAAAGTTTCCATTTTCTTTTTGGCGTTCCCAGCTAGTGCGGGCACTTTCCGCCCCTGCCTGACGCACAAGGGCACTGAATATTTTACCAATCCCCGAAAAAAAGCGAGATAGAGACAGCATGGGCGGCTAATATTGATAGCAACACAAAGCTAATCAATTTAGTCAATTAGTATTTATTAATGGCATTATTGATTTGTAAAAAACAATGCTGGCCGCCCGCCACGCCCAAAACGCCGGCTGCCCGGTACTTTTGCAGCGGCCTCGTTGGCCCGTACTTATTCTGACCCCATGAAAATCCGGACCGGCTTCGGCTACGATGTTCATCAATTGAAAGAAGGGCTGCCCTTCTGGCTCGGCGGCATCGAGGTGCCGCACACGCACGGCGCGCTCGGGCACTCCGATGCCGACGTGCTCATCCACGTTATCTGCGATGCGCTGCTGGGCGCGGCCAACCTGCGCGACATCGGTTTCCACTTCCCCGACACCGACCCGCAGTACAAGGGCATCGACTCGAAAAAACTGCTTTCCGGCGTGATGCGCCTGCTGCGCGAGCGCGGCTACGAGGTGGGCAACATCGACTCGACCATTTGCCTGGAGCAGCCCAAGGTGAACCCCCACATTCCGGAAATGCAGCGCGTGCTGGCCGCCGTGATGGGCATTGCCGAGGACGATATCTCCATTAAAGCAACCACCACCGAAAAACTGGGTTTTGTGGGCACCGGCGAGGGCGTGGCCGCCTACGCCAGCGTGCTTATTCAGAAAGCGTAACTCGTGTATAAAAGAACGTCATACCGAGCGTAGCGGCTGTCATGCTGAGGTTGCGAAGCATCCTGTCGCGCGGGCGCAAGCCGTTTCGATGCGTCATTTCTCAGTGAGCGGATGCTTCGCAAGCTCAGCCTGACAACTGATTGACGCCTTCCTTAGAACCTAATTCCCACCACACAAAATAGATGAAGCAAACCCCTCTCCTGCTGGCCTTTCTCGCGCTGGCCAGTGCCGCCCCGGCCCACGCCCAGGGCAAGGTTAAAGTAAAGATTAAGCCGGCGACCAATGCGCCCGCTACGAAAATAAAGACCACCAGCGCCCCCGCCGAGAAAGACTGGAGCGTGCAGTATGCCGACCAGGTTACGGCCGAACGCCTGCGCACCCACCTGGCCGTGCTGGCTTCGGATGAGTACGAAGGCCGCGAAACCGGCCAGAAGGGCCAGCACATGGCCGCCGAGTACGTAGCCACGCAGTTTAAAGTCGCTGGCCTGACCGGGCCCGTGACCACCGGCACCGACCCCTACCAGCAGCATTTCGATGTGGAGCAGGTGACCTGGGCCGACGGCGCAACCCTGAAAGTGGGCAAAACGAGCTACGCCTGGCTGACGGATTTCTACGGCCTCGGCGACTCGCCCTTCGGCCAGGAAACCAGCGTGAAGCCGGTTTTTGTGGGCTACGGCATCGAGCAGCCCGGCTATTCCGACTACGCCAGCGTGGATGTGAAGGGCAAGGACGTATTGGTGCTCATGGGCGAGCCCACCGGCGACGGCGGCAAAGCCCTGCTCAGCGCCGACGGCGCGCCCACGAAATGGGGCACCGACTACCGCGGCAAGGCTCAGCTGGCCGCCCAGAAAGGTGCCCGCACGGTGTTCTTCGTGAGCTTCAACCCCACCAGCAACTTTGCTAAGCAGGCGGCCCGCCTCACGCCGTATATTTCGCAGCCAGCCACGATGATGATTTCGGACAAGCCCGGCCGCACGCCGTCGTTCTTCATCTCG
>JALYUH010000372.1 GCA_030853985.1 Bacteroidota bacterium
GCCGCACTGTTGGCCGCCGCCCGGCAGCAGCTTGCCGCTACGGCCGGCGAAATCTTGGCCGAGTCGGGCATTTATGAAACGGCCGCCTGGGGCCGCGAAGACCAGCCGGCTTACTTCAATCAAGTGCTGGCCGTGCGCACTGGGCTGCGGCCCGAGGCGCTGCTGGCCGCCTGCCAGGCCGCCGAGCAGGCGGCGAGCCGCCAGCGCCTGGAACACTGGGGCAGCCGCACGCTCGATGTCGACATCCTGCTTTTCGGGGCTGAAATTATCGACTCGCCCACGCTCACGGTGCCGCACCCGCGCTTGCCCGTACGCCGCTTTGCGCTGGTGCCGCTGGCCGAAATTGCCAAGGCCCTGCGCCACCCGCAGTTATACGAAACTATCGAAACCTTACTCCGCCACTGCCCCGACCCGCTGGCTGTGCTGCCCTGGAACGGGGAATGAGGCCGCAGCTAACGGCGGCACCCGGCGCAGGTCGGCCGCTACGTGCCCGGTTCGAAAGGCCAGCGCCAGCAGCCACAGGCCCAACAGGCCCGCGCCTAGCCAGCGCGGCGCACGGGCCGGCCACGCGGCCAGCACCAGCATTACTATCGGCCCAAAGAGTACGCTGGCGTACCGCTCGGCATCGTGCACGCCCGCCGCGCTCTGGGCAAACACCGTGAGGCCCGCCACCAGCGCCACTAGTGCTATGGCCGCCGCCCACAGCACCTCACGCATCAGGCGCGGGCTGAAACGAAGGTCCGGCGCGGCCGGAAAAGCCGGGTTGGCCGGCTTGGCCTCGGGGATGCCGGGGGCGGCCAGCGCGCCTACCTGCCGCCCCGAGCGCCGCCGGGGCCACAGCGCCGCAAACAGCCCCAGCAGGGCTACGGCCCACAGCGCATTGGGCACCAACTCGCGTACGGCTGCTGGCAACGGCAGCAGCCAACGCCCCAGCACGAAACCGTAGTCGGCCACCGAGCTTAGCAGCTGGCTCCAGCCCCGGGGTGGATGGTAGCGGCTGGGCGCGGGCACCACCAGCAGCGCGTAGGCCTGCCACAGCACGCCGCCCAGGCCACTTAGCAGCAGGTGCAGCAGCAGCAGCCCGCGGCCCCGCGCCGCCAAGTGCCGCCAGGTGCCCAGCAGCAGCGCCACGCCCACCCCCGCCAGCAGAAACAGCCCCAGCGTGCGCTGCAAGGGCAATAGTCCGCCGGCCACCGTAGCCAACGCTAGCCACCCGCCCCGGGCCGAGCGCAGCCACTGCAGCAGCGTCGCAATGTAGGCGGCCACCAGCAGCAGAAACACGCATTCGGCCCACACAAACTTACCCACTAGCAGTCCCGGCGTGCTCAGCGCCAACAGCAGCGGCAGCCACAGCGCCCGCCGCCACGGCAGCAGCTGCCGGCCCAGCCAGCTCCACAGCAGCAGGCTGCCCAGCAGCGCCGCGCCGTGCAGCAGCCGGATGCCCGCCAGCGAGCCCACCGCCGCCAGCAGCAGCGGGTACAGCGGCGGCCAGTAGCGGTAGGGCGAGCCGTCGGGGTGCAGCAGTTGGCCGGTGGCGCGCAGCGTGTGGGCCGCGTGCAGGTACAGGCGCGAGTCGCTGGTGCCAGCCAGGCCGGGCGCGGTGACGTAGGCAAAAAGCCCCAGTTGCACCAGTCCGCCAATTACCACCAGCCAGCCAATGAGCCGCCGGGAATAGCGGCGGTCAGCGTGGGTCGGAAGGGGCAGACTGGGCATAAATAGGTGATAAAGGAACTGGCGGCGCGCATAAGCTGAACGCGGCGGGCAGGGGCAAAAAAGAACGTCATACTGAGCTTGTCGAAGCATCTCGCGTGCAGCAGCAATCCAATCGATTGATTTACTGCCACATGCGAGATGCTTCGATTGCCCTCAGCATGACGTTCTTCTTGCGCGGTTATTTATTCGATTACTTGAAAACTGCTGACGGTGGCCGTGGGCACAATCTTCTTCACGAGGCCTTGCAGCACTTTGCCGGGGCCACACTCCACGAAATCGGTGGTACCATCGGCGGCCATGTGCTGCACCAGCTGGGTCCAGCGCACGGGGGCCGTGAGCTGGGCCAGCAGGTTGGCTTTAATTTCAGCCGGGTCGCGGTGGGGCAGCGCGTCCACGTTCTGGTACACGGGGCAGCGGGCGGGGCCAAACGTGGTTTTCTCGATGGCTGCGGCCAGGGCGGCGGCGGCGCTCTGCATCAGGGGTGAATGGAAGGCCCCGCCCACGGGCAGCGGCAGGGCGCGCTTGGCTCCGGCGGCTTTCAGGGCCTCGCAGGCTTGGGCCACGCCCTCGGCCGAACCCGAAATGACGAGCTGGCCGGGGCAGTTGTAATTGGCGGCTACCACCACGTGGCCGCCATCCGTGATTTCCTGGCAGATGCGCTCCACCACGGCATCATCGAGGCCCAGAATGGCAGCCATAGTGCCAGGTTGCTCTTCGCAGGCGGCCTGCATGGCCTGGGCGCGGCGGGCCACCAGCGGCAGCGCGTCTTCAAACTTCAGCACCCCGGCCGCCACCAGCGCCGAAAACTCGCCCAGCGAATGGCCGGCCGCGCTGGCGGGCACAAAATCGGGCCGGGCCACAAACTGGGCCACCGAATGCACAAAAATGGCGGGCTGCGTCACATTAGTGCGGCGCAGGTCCTCCTCGGAGCCCGCAAACATGATGTCGGTGAGGCTAAAGCCCAGGATGTCGTTGGCGCGCGTGAGCAGGGCGCGGGCCTCCAGGTTTTGGTCGAACAGCTCGCGGGCCATGCCCGGAAACTGGCTGCCCTGGCCAGGGAAAATAATGGCGGTGTTTACCACGTGCGGGAGGTTATTTAGCGAGGTTGAAAGCCCAAAGAAACGGCTTGGCCTCGTAACGGCCCCACCCGTGCTTCGGCCAACCAAAACGGGCGGGCCAAATGGCCCGCCCGTTCGGCAGTTGCAGCAGTTGAGTTGGCCCCGCGCTAGCGCACGATTTCAACCCAGCCTTTATACGTCCGTTTGGTATTGCTGAAGTCGGCAAATTCCACCTCGGCCAGGTAGAAATACACGCCATCCGACACCTTTCGGTTGGTGGTATTTTCGGTTACGGCCCCGCCGCCGTCCCAATTAATGAGGATGCGGTCGTTGGCAGTCGTGGTGTTTTCAAACACCTTCACGCCCCACCGATTGTAGGCCTGGAAGTGGATGCTGCGCACCGGGCTGTAATTCTTGGGCCGGAACACGTTGTTCTGCGCGTCGCCGTTGGGCGTGAAGATGTTGGGCAGCTTAAAAAACACGCAATTGTCCTGGCAGGCCACGTTGCTGGTATCACTGGCAATGCCGCTGGGGGCAATGGCCTGCACCGCGTAGCACCCGCCCGAGAAGCTCAGGTCGGTGTGCAGGAAGCTGGTGCCGGTGGTGGTGGTCAGCAGCGTGAAGCGGCCCGTGGGCGTGGGGCGGTAGTAGAGGCGGTAGCTGGCCACGCTGGCATCGCAGTTGGCGGGCTGGGTGCTTGGGGCCCAGCGCAGGCGGTTGGTGTAGCGCTCGCCCTGCCGCGGAAATTCCTGCAGGCTGGCCAGGCTGTCGCAGTTGGTCGGCAGCAGCGTAATGACGGGCCGGCAGGGCGGTGCGCTGAGCACCACGCAGTTGCGCTGGCTGCGGTTAGGGAGGTTTTGCAGGAAGGCAAAGCTGGCGTAGCGGCCCGTGGTCAGCACGTAGTAGCAGTAGGTCTGGCCTTTCACCAGCGTGGGGTCGTTGTCGGCGTAGGTGCCGCCGGTGGCCGTGCTGGTGGCGGTGCCAATGCGGGCAAACGTGCCGTTCTGGGTGTTGCTGCGGTACACTTCGGTGGGCTGGGCCGTATTATCCCACGGCACATTATAGGTCCAGCTCACGCGGGCGGCTTTGCCGTCATTCACCGGCACGGCCTGCACGCGCACGCTGCTGGCCGGAGCGGTGGTTTCGGTGATGGTGGTGCCCTGCCCGGCCGGGAAAGTGCGGTTGAAAGTCAGCTTATAGGTGTACTGCTTGTCCTGCGTGTTCAGGTTGCCATCGGCGTAGCAGGTATCGGCCAGCGCGGTGATGGTGGCAATGTCGCGGAAATCGGCCGCCGCCGGGCTCAGCCCTTCGGCCCGCGCCAGCACGTAGCTCGGCGTGCCGGTGAAGGCAGCGCTGGTGCCGGTGCGCGGCTGCGTCCAGCACACCTGAATCTGGCCGGTAGCGGCGGCAGTAGTCGTCACGTCAACCTTCGTCAGCAGCGCTTCCCGGCCCTGAATAATGGCGCAGGACTCGTTTGAGGCAATGCTTTCGCCCAAAGCGGGCGGTGGGAAACCCGCGTAGATGCGGTAGCAGTAGTTCACGCCCCGCTTCAGCCCGCGGGCCGTGCCGGTGGCATCGGGGTTGTTGTCGAGGTAGCCCACATCCGAAGCCGCCACCCGCTTGATAAGCGTGTAGCCCGCGCTGGCCGGAATACCGGTCAGGCAGCCGCCCGGCACAAAGCCCGTCGAGGGTCCTTCCTTGCGGTAGATGTACATGTACTGCGCGTTGGTGCAAGTGTAAGAATCCCAGTTCAGCTGCACGGTGCTGTTCCCCGTCGGAGCGGCGCGCAAGTTCTGGGGCGGCGGCCCTACCACGGTAATGCGCCAGGTTTTTTCATCGATGAGCGGGGGGTTGGTCGGACTAATGGGGGTGGGATTGTCTTGGGCCTTGAACACCACCAGGTAAGGCTCCTTGGCCACGTTGTTGCAGGCCGTGTTCCAGGTAAAGTTGGCGCTGGCGGTGGGCGGCCCGGCCTGCGTTTGCACAAACGTGGCCGGCGGCAGAATGCCCGAATAGGCATAGAGCGTTACGGCGGTTGGCGTCGTGTTGGCCCCGGTGCCGTCCACGGCCGTTACGGTGCCCCGCACCTGCTGCCCCGCCACCACGCACAAGTCGGGCGGAATCGTCAGAATCGGGCGTCGGTTGGCCGTATTCACGATGGTTATCTGCATCTCCCTAATCACCAGGCCAATCAGGTCGAAGCCGCCCGGGGTGCGGCGGTACTCGGATATTTCAATGGCTACGTTGTACTCGCCCGCTTCCACCGGGGCGTTCCAGGTGAGCTGGCCGGTAATGGCATTTATTTCGAAAATGGCCGGGGGCGTCCCATTCTCCTTCACCGGCAGGGTAGTCGTCACCGCGGGGTCGTTGGGAAAATGGTAGCCCGTGCAGGTTACGGCCACCCGCTCGGGCCGGTTGGTACCGGTGCCCGCACAGGGAGGCCCTAGTAGCATGGTAACCGCATTGGTGCTGCCCGGCACCTGCCGGCTGGGGGCCAGGCGGAAGGCCAGCGAGTCGCCATCGGCATCGTAGCCCGCTGGGTTGTGCAGGTAGGTTTGCCCCACCGCGCCCCGGTCAATGGCCGGGGCCTTCAGCACGGCCCCGTGGTTGCCGCGCAAGGTGGGGTCGAGGTAAACGGTGGTGGCAATGTAGAAGGTTTGCGTGCTCGGGCTGGCCATGTTGCGCACGCTGGCATTCCGGTTTTCGCCCACGTAGCTGACGGTGTAGGAGCTTGCAGCCGGAAACGTGTGCTCGAAAAGAAACAGGTTGCTGGCCACCCGCGGGTCGGAGGGCACCTGCACGGCCGGTCCTACGCGCTGTAATTCGGTGCAGGTAGCGGTTCCATCCCCAAAAAAGATGGTGGCCCTATCCGCCACAGCCGTTACGCCCGGGGAGATGTCCGTATATAAAATCATGCGGAAAAACACCCGGCGCGAGCCCAGCGGGGCGTTCGCAGTCGTGTCGTAGGTCGCCTTAATGTCGCCGGCCCGGAGGTGAGATGCCCAGGCCGCGTCGGGGTGCGCGGCCATAAAAGCCAGCAAGCCCAGCAGCGCCAGCAGCAGCCGGGCTCCGCTCCAAACCCGAGGGGAAGAGTGTGTGGTCATATACTAATCGGATGTATTGAAGAAAAAGCAGGTAACTGGTCGCCGCCCGGCATCGTGATAACCCACACGGGGCCGTGCGTGTTAACGATGCCAACCGCGGATAGATTCACCACCCCCGGCAATGATTGGCAAAGCCCCGAAAGCGCGCAACAATCGAGCCGGGCGTTGGCCGGTTAGCGGGTGGGGCCTACCTTTGGGCGACCTAAACATACTTCTTCACTTCCCAAGTTTGGCGACTTTATGAGTTGGATATCCAAAACACTCACCAGCAGCATCGGCCGGAAAATCATTATGTCCGCTACGGGCCTGTTTCTGTGCACGTTCCTGGTGGTTCACCTCGTTGGCAACCTGCAGCTTTTCAAGCACGACCAGGGCGCGGCCTTCAATACGTACTCCCATTTTATGGGCACCAACCCCATCATCCGCACCATCGAGTGGGGCCTAGTGCTGGGCTTCGGCTTCCATATTTTTGAAGCCCTCGTGCTCACCCGCCGCAACAAGGCGGCCCGCGGCACGCAGGGCTACGTGAGCAACCACTCCGAGCAGAATTCGGAATGGACATCGCGCAACATGGGCATCCTGGGCAGCATCATCCTCATTTTCCTGATTGTCCACCTCTACAACTTCTTCTGGCGCGCCCGCTTTGCCGGCGACATTCCGAAGATGGGCGGGGCCGACCCGCTGACCAACGGCTACGACAACCTATACATGGCCGTGGTGTCGTCGTTTCACCTCTGGTGGTATGTGCTGCTGTACGTGGCCGCCCAAATCAGCCTCGGCTACCACCTGTGGCATGGTTTCCGCTCGGGCTTCCAGACCCTGGGCCTGAACCACCGCAAGTACACTCCCCTCATTACCTACGTGGGCTACGCCTTCGCCGTGGTCGTTTCGGCGGGTTTTGCTTCGATGCCGCTGTACTTTTTCCTGTTCACCAACGAGCAGGGTGAGTTGGCCGCCAACGCGCCGGCGTTGCTGCACAGCGTAGCTTCTATTTTTTAATTGACCGGAGCCGATAAAAACCCGCCGGCCGGCCCAACCTCCGGCATCGTTTGCGGTTATCCTATCAGTCAATAAACCAGTCACTCCCTCAATTCCGTCACCCTATGCTGTTGGAATCCAAAGCCCCCGAAGGCCCCCTCGCCGAAAAGTGGGAAAAGCACAAGTTTAACGTGAAGCTCGTGAACCCCGCCAACAAGCGGAAATACGACGTGATTGTGGTGGGCACCGGCTTGGCCGGCGGCGCCGCTGCTGCTTCGCTAGCCGAGCTGGGCTACAACGTAAAAGCCTTCACCTACCACGATTCGCCCCGCCGCGCGCACTCCATCGCCGCGCAGGGTGGCATCAACGCCGCCAAGAACTACCAGAACGACGGCGACTCGGTGTTCCGTCTGTTTTACGACACCATCAAGGGCGGCGACTACCGCGCCCGCGAAGCCAACGTGTACCGCTTGGCCCAGGTATCGGTCAATATTATTGACCAGTGCGTGGCCCAGGGCGTGCCTTTCGCCCGCGAATACGGCGGGCTACTGGCCAACCGCTCGTTCGGTGGCGCGCAGGTAAGCCGCACGTTTTATGCGCGGGGCCAAACCGGGCAGCAGCTGCTGTTGGGGGCGTACTCGGCCCTGAGCCGCCAGATTGCCTACGGCAAGGTGAAGATGTACACCCGCTCGGAAATGCTCGACGTGGTGATTGTGGACGGGCAGGCCCGTGGCATCGTGACGCGCAACATCATTACCGGCGAAATTGAGACGCACGCGGCCCACGCCGTGGTGCTGGCCACCGGTGGCTACGGCAACGTGTTCTATTTGAGCACCAACGCTATGTACTGCAACGTAACGGCTGCCTGGCGCGCGCACAAAAAGGGTGCATACTTCGCCAACCCCTGCTTCACCCAGATTCACCCCACCTGCATTCCGGTGTCGGGCGATTACCAGTCGAAACTGACGCTCATGTCGGAATCGCTGCGTAACGATGGCCGCGTGTGGGTACCCGCCACCAAGGAAATAGCACAGCGCCTGCAAAAGGGCGAAATCAAGGCCACCGACATCCAGGAGGACGACCGCGACTACTTCCTGGAGCGTAAGTATCCGGCTTTCGGCAACCTCGTGCCGCGCGACGTGGCTTCGCGCAACGCCAAGCTAATGTGCGACGAGGGCCGCGGCGTGGGCAGCACCGGCCTGGCCGTGTACCTCGATTTCTCCGACATTATCAAGCGCACGGGTGCCGAGGCAGTGAGCCAGAAGTACGGCAACCTGTTTGCCATGTACGAGAAAATCACCGATGAAGACCCCTACACGCTGCCGATGCGCATTTACCCAGCGGTGCACTACACCATGGGCGGCCTGTGGGTTGACTACAACCTGCAAACCACCGTGCCCGGCCTGTACGCCACCGGCGAATGCAACTTCTCCGACCACGGCGCCAACCGCCTCGGCGCGTCGGCCCTGATGCAGGGTTTGGCCGACGGCTACTTCGTGATTCCCTACACCATTGGCGATTACCTGGCCAACACGCCGCCGAAACCGGTGAGCACCGACCACGCCGCTTTCGCCGAGGCGAAGGCTAGCGTGCAGGCCCGCACCGAGCAGCTGCTCAACATTAAGGGCAACCGTACGCCGGATGATTTTCATAAAATCCTCGGCCACCTGATGTGGGAATACTGCGGCATGGCCCGCACGGCCGAAGGCCTGACCTACGCTAAAGCCGAGATTCAGAAGCTGAAAAAGGAATTCTGGAGCGACGTGAAAGTGGTGGGCACCGGCGAGGAAATGAACCAGGCCCTGGAGAAAGCCGGCCGCGTGGCCGATTTCATCGAGCTCGGCGAGTTGATGGTGGACGACGCCCTGAACCGCAACGAAAGCTGCGGCGGCCACTTCCGCGAGGAGTATCAGACTCCCGAGGGCGAGGCCCTGCGCGACGACGACAACTACGCCTACGTAGCAGCTTGGGAGTTTATGGGCGAAAACCAGCCCGAGAAGCTCAATAAGGAAGAGCTGACTTTCGAAAATGTGAAGCTGACCCAGCGCAGCTACAAATAATCTAATTAATAATTATGAATTAAGAATTAAAAACTGGGTTTTGGCGACGGATTCTTACGTGTCAATTCATCTTTTTTAATTCTTAATTATTAATTCAAAAAAATGGCCGGTTCCAACCCCAACGCTAAACCGATGAACCTGACCCTGAACGTGTGGCGGCAGCCCAACCGCCAGGCCCAGGGGAAAATTGTGGAGTACCACGTGAAGGACATTTCGCCCGACATGTCGTTTCTGGAGATGCTCGACGTGCTGAACGAGGACCTGCTGAGGGGCGGCCAGGACCCGGTGGCGTTCGACCACGATTGCCGCGAAGGCATCTGTGGCTCGTGCGATTTGTTCATCAACGGCCGCTCGCACGGCCCGGAAAAAGGCACGACCACCTGCCAGCTGCACATGCGCAAGTTCTCGGCCGGTGATACCATCACCATCGAGCCCTGGCGCGCCAACGCCTTCCCGGTGAATAAGGACCTGAGCGTAGACCGCTCGGCGTTTGACCGCATCATTCAGGCGGGAGGATACGTGAGCGTGAATACTGGCGGCGCGCCCGACGGCAACGAGATTCCGATTCCGAAGGAGATTTCGGACCGGGCCTTTGAGGCGGCTACCTGCATCGGCTGCGGTGCGT
>JALYUH010000397.1 GCA_030853985.1 Bacteroidota bacterium
GCCCAATGGCAGCGCCGGGCGCCTCACCGGCCGCATGGCCGACGTGGGCAGCATGCGCGCCGATGCCCTGAACGACGGCCTGCGCCGCTACCTGCGCACCAGCATCGACTCGACGGTACTGCAAACGCGCCTCACGGGCTCCAGCAATCTCATTGATAAGAACAACGAGAACCTCACGCTCAACATGATAACCGGCATGAGCATTGATATTCTGATGGTTACGCTCATCGTGCTGGCGCTGTTCAAGTCATTGCGCATGACGGTGGTGGTGCTCATCCCCAACCTCGTGCCCATCCTCATTGTGGCCGGCGTAATGGGCCTGGCCGGCGTGAGCATGAAAGTCAGCACCAGCATTATCTTCACCATTGCCTTCGGCATCGCGGTTGATGATACCATCCACTTTATCAGCAAGCTACGCCTCACACTGGCGCACGAAACCAACCTCTTCAAGGCCGTGAAGCACACTTACCTGCTGGCCGGCAAAGCCGTCATCGTCACCTCCCTGATTCTGGTGGGCGGCTTTTCGACGCTGCTCTTTTCCTCCTTTGATGGCACGTTCTACGTGGGCCTGCTCATCGGCCTCACCCTGCTTTTCGGCGTAGTGGCCGAGTTGACACTGCTGCCGCTGCTGATTCTGTTCTTTTACAAACACAAGCCCAAGGCCGTGGTGGCGCAGGAGCTGGCGGTACCGAAAGCATAAATCAGGAATTCGCATTAACTTTGTATCTCAAAGTTCTTTTTGCAACATGAGCTACTTCGTCGAATCCAACTCCATCGTGCGCCGCATTTGGGGCACCTCCGATACCGTGCTGTTCATTTTTGCCGGGGCGGCGGCCGAGTTTGCGCTCAACAAGGCGGTAGATTGGCTGTACTTCACCGGCCGCCTGCCGGCCGACCCGCTGGGCCGCTTGTTTTCGACGGTGGACTATGCCCGCCGCATCGTGTTTGCCGACCGGGCCGGGGCCGAAAAGGCCATCGATACCATTGCCGCCATTCACAGCGCAGTGGAGCAAAAGCGCGGGCGCGCCATTCCGGACTGGGCCTATCGCGACGTGCTATTTATGCTCATGGCCTATTCCATCAAAGCCTTTGAGGTACTGGAAAGGCCGCTCACTGCGCCGGAGCGGGAGGAAATTGTGGACGCATTCTGCCGGGTGGGCCGGCGCATGGGCGTGCCGGGCCTGCCAAATTCCTACGCCGAGTGGCGGGTGGCCCGCGAGCAGCACCTGGCCCAGGACCTGGTGCTGAGCGAACACTCCCTGGACCTCTACCGGCAGTACCGCAAGCACCTGGGCGGGCCGCGCTACGGGCTGTTGCGGGCGGTGCAGGGCCTCGTGGTGCCGCCCAGTGTGCGCCGCCAGCTACACCTCCCCAATGGTACCTGGATAAGTCCGGCGGTGGCTTTCTACTGTCGCACCAAGCGCTGGCCCGCCAGCCAATGGGCCAAAAACGCCATGCTTCCGGCCGAATATCAGGCCCGCATTCTGGCCTTGGATGCGGCCCCGGCCGAAGTGGGTTCGGCCTCAGCGGTTGCCCCAGCGGCTCAGAGTTGTCCTTTCCATCAGCTTGCACGCAAAGCGTAGTTTTATTGCTGCTATGTTGTGCTTTCGCAAAGGCTACTTTCTCACTGCCTGTGGCTTACTGCTGCTGGAAATCTTCATTGCCCTGTATATGCACGACCGGTTTATTCGGCCGTACGCAGGCGACTTTTTGGCGACCATTTTTGTGTATTGCCTGCTCAGAAGCATTGTGCGGGCCTCGGCCGGGCAGCTGGTGGTAGTAGCCCTGGCTTTTTCCTATCTAATTGAGGGACTGCAATATATTAACCTACTCGACCGGCTAGACTGGCATTCGCGGGCGGCACGCGTCATTTTCGGCAGCCATTTTGAGTGGAGCGATATGCTGGCCTACACGCTGGGCGCGCTGCTGGTGACGGGCATCGAATACGCCCGGCTGAGTGAGCAGTTCTGGGCCTCGAAACCGGCTGCACTGCGGAAATAACGGCGCCTTAACGGGCTGCAATTCGCCAACAAACCAGCGCCGCCCGCCTACCTTTAGTGCCACACTCAAACGCACTACATGCAGCTACCGGGCATCATTATTGGGGGCGGAATTGCGGGGCTGACGGCGGCCATCGCGCTGGAGCAGCGCGGCATTGCCACCATCGTGTGCGAGGCGGCCCCACAGATTCTACCGCTCGGGGCCGGCATCTGGATGGCACCCAACGCCATGCAGGTATTCGACCGCCTGGGCGTGGCGGCCAAAATAAACGCCGGGGGCGTGCCGCTGGAGGCCATTGAGGTGGTGGATGGGCAGATGCGGCCCATCATGCGCACCGACCAAGCGCGCATCCGGCAGCGGTTCGGCTACGGGACTACGGCCATCCGGCGGGCCACGCTGCAACAGATTTTGCTGGCTGAAATAGACCCGGCCAACGTGCGGCTGGGCAAAGTCAGCGTGGGGCTGGTGGAGGATGCCGAGGGCGTAACGGTGACGTTTGCGGACGGCAGCTCGCTGCGCGGGGCATTTGTGGTGGGGGCCGATGGCATTCACTCGCCCACCCGCGAGCACCTGTTTCCGGGGGTGCGGCCAGCCGGCCGGGGGCATCTGGTGTGGCGCGGCATGTCGGAAATCCACCTTGATACGCACTTCAAAAAAGCCATTCGGGAGGCCTGGCGAGGGGGTCTGCGGTTTGGGTTCTCCGAAATTGCCGATGGGGTGGTAGACTGGTTTGCGGCGGTACCGGGAACATTTGGCGGCGGGCGAACCGGGCTGCTCATGCGGTTACAGTTAGCTTTCGCATCGTTTGCCTACCCGGTGGGCGCCATTCTGGCGGCGGCCCGGGAGTCGGCCATTATCAAGAACGAAATCATGGACATCGACCCGCTGCCCCACTGGCACCGCGGCCGCATCGGCCTGATTGGCGATGCCGCGCACGCCGCTACGCCCTACATGGGCCAGGGCGGCTGCCAGGCCGTGGAAGATGCCTTCGCCCTGGCCCTCACCATGCAGCAGCACCCGGAATTCCCCGCCCAGGCGTTTGCCGCCATGCGGGCGCTGCGCCACGCCAAAGCCCGCCACATCGTGCAAACGTCCCGGCTGCTGGGCCGCGTGGGCTACCTGACCGGCGTGGCCGGCGCGTTGCGCAATGCCGCCATGCGGGCCACCCCGCAGTGGGTCACGGAGCGGCAGTTCTGCGCGGTGTATGCACTGAATTATTAGGCGGTCGTTGGGGTAGAGACGCAATATTTTGTG
>JALYUH010000425.1 GCA_030853985.1 Bacteroidota bacterium
GGCGCGGACTCGCAGCGTCCACGCTACGGCGCTACGCTCCTACCAGCACGGGCTGCTCCTCGCTCACGCGCTTGGGGGCCGGCCCATCCTGGTGCATTTCGCGGTAGAAAAAGGCAAAAATGAGTGGAAAAATGAGCAGCGTGAGAATAGTAGCCGTCACCAGCCCGCCAATCACCACAATGGCCAGCGGCTTTTGCGTTTCGGAGCCAATGCCGGTGCTCAGCGCGGCCGGAAACAGACCAATCATGGCCATTAGGGCCGTCATCACCACGGGGCGCACGCGGGAGGCCACGCCCAGGCGCAGGCTGTCGGCGAGGCTCATTCTTTTGCGAAGGTTTTCCTTGAACACGGTAATAAGCACGATGCCGTTCTGAATACATATCCCCAGCAGGGCGATGAAGCCGATGCCGGCCGAAATCGAGAAGTTGACGCCCGTGATGTGCAGCGCCGCGATGCCGCCGATGAGCGCAAACGGCACGTTGGCCAGCACCAGCGCGGCATCCTTACCGTTGCCGAAGGTGATGAACAGCAGGATAAAAATGATAACCAGCGACACCGGCACCACCTGGCCCAGCCGCTTGGTGGCCCGCACCTGATTCTCAAACTCGCCGGCCCACTCGATGCGGTAGCCCTTGCCGAGCTTGATGGTTTTGTCCATCTTCTCCTGCGCTTCGGCAATGGTCGAACCCATGTCGCGGTCGCGGATGGAGAATTTCACGGCGATAAAGCGCTGGCCGTTGTCGTGGTACACGAAGGCCGGGCCGTTGCTGGTACCAATTTCGGCTATCTCCTTCAGGGCCACCTTGCTGCCGCGGATGGTGGGCACGCGCAGCTCGCCAATTTTGCCTTCCGTGTCGCGGTCCTGTTTGGGGTAGCGCACGGTCACGTCGAACTTGCGGTCACCCTCGTAAATCTGGGTGGCGGCCTTGCCGCCCACGGCCATTTCCACCACGGTTTGGGCGTCGGCGGTTTGCACGCCGTAGGCGGCCATGCGGGTCTGGTCGAGGCGCACGCTCATTTCGGGCTGGCCCAGGTTGCGCAGAATGCCCAGGTCCTTCACGCCGCGCACCTTGCCGAGCACCCGCATCACCTCGTTGGCTTTGCCGTCGAGCTCCTTCAAGTCATTACCAAAAATCTTCACCGCCAGCGCGGCGTTAATGCCCGCCACGGCTTCTTCCACGTTGTCGATGATGGGCTGCGAGTAGTTGAAAATGATGCCGGGGTACTCCTTCAGCTTCTTGTCCATCTCGTCAATCAGCTGCTCCTTCGTGATGTTGCGCTTCCACTCCTCCTTCGGCTTAAGGTTGACCTGCGCCTGCACGTAGTAGATGCCCGAGGGGTCGGTGCCATCGTTCGAGCGGCCCGTTTGGCTAAGCACCGACGTCACTTCCGGAAACGAGCGCAGAATGCGGCGGTAGTTGGCCGCCATCTTGTTGGTTTCGGTGAGCGACGACGACATGGGCAGCTTGGTTTCGACCCACAGCGCGCCCTCATTCAGCTCCGGCAGAAACTCCGAACCCAGGAAATTGAACGAGTACAGCCCGGCCACCACCACGGCCATCGTCACGCCAAAGCTCAACAGCTTATTGCGGTAAGTAAAACCAAATGCACTAGTTACAATGGTATCGAAGAACGTCACAATGGGGTTGTGCTTCTCCCTCACGTTCTTGTTCAGCAGCAGCGAGCACAGCACCGGCACCAGGGTCAGGGTCAGAATCAGGGCCCCAATCAGGGCAAAGCCCAGCGTGTAGGCCAGCGGGCTGAACATCTTGCCTTCCACTTTCTCGAAGGCGAAAATCGGCAGCAAACAGGTCAGAATGATGAGTTTGGCGAAGAACACGGCCTTGCCCAGCTCGCCTCCGGTTTTCCGAATCAGGCCCAGCTTGGCCAGCTTATTAAACTTCTCCATCCCCACCTTCTGGGCCTTGTGGTCGAGTACCACGAAAATGCCCTCCACCATCACCACCGCTCCGTCGATGATAATACCGAAGTCAATCGCGCCCATGCTCAACAAGTTGGCGCTCATGCCCTTCAGGCGCAAACACACGAAAGCAAACAGCAGCGCCAGCGGCACCACTACCCCTACAATGAGCGTGGTGCGCCAGTCGGCCATAAATAGCAGCACAATCAGCGTCACCAGCACAATGCCTTCAATCAGGTTGTGAATGACGGTGTGCGTGCAGTGGTCCATCAGCACGTCGCGGTCGTAGAACGTTTTGAGGTACACGCCGCTGGGCAGTACCTTCTCGTTCAGCTCCGCAATTTTGGCTTTCACGCGGCCCAGCACCTCGGCGGGGTTCTCGCCCTTGCGCATAATCACGATGCCCTCCACCACGTCGGACTGGTTGTCGAGGCCGGCCTGGCCCACGCGGGGGGCGTTGCTTTCCGTCACCTGGGCCACGTTGCGCACCAGGATGGGCACGTTGTTGATGTCCTTTACGATGATGTTACCGATGTCCTCGGGCTTGGTGAGCAGGCCGATGCCGCGCACCACGTAGCTCTGCGAGTTCTTCTCAATCACGTCGCCGCCCACGTTCAGGTTCGACTTCTGCACGGCGTCGTACACTTCCAGCGGGGTCATGTCGTACTTGGCCAGCATGGCGGGGTTCACGCTGATTTCGTACACCTTGCGCGTGCCCCCGAAGGCCGCAATGTCGGCCACGCCGGGCACCGATTTCAGCTGCCGCTCCACCGTCCAGTCCTGAATGGCGAGTAGCTCGTTGGTGGTGCGCGGCGTGCGGCTCTGCACCGTGTAGCGGAAAATCTCGCCGGTTGGGCCGTACGGCGGCTGCACGTGCGAGTCGCAGCCCGTGGGCAGGTTCACCCCACTCAGCAGGTTGTTTACCTGCTGCCGGGCGAAGAAATCCTCTACGTTGTCCTCAAAGTTTATCTTGAGCACCGACAAGCCAAACATGCTGATGCTGCGCATGTTGCTCTTCATCTGCACCGAGTTCATGGCCACCTCAATCGGCGTGCTCACGAACCGCTCCACCTCCTCGGCCGAGCGGCCGGGCCAGAGGCTCACGATAATCATCTGGGTGTTGGTGACGTCCGGAAACGCCTCGATGGGCGTGTGCAAGTAGCTGTAGCTGCCGCCCGCCACCAGCAGCGCCGTCATAAAAAAAACGAAGAAGCGGTTCTTGAGTGAGAAACCGACGATGCCAGATATAAACTTATTCATGCAATACGGTGGCGGATAAAAGGGGGTAGCGAATGATAATCTGGTGAAAAGTTGATGAGAAAACCATGAGGGTTAAATGAAGTGGAAAGACATAAAAAAGCCTGCTGCCAAATTAGGCAGCAGGCTTTTTTATGTAGCGTGGAGTCTGCGAGTCCGCGCATTGCCCGCGCAAAGTGAACCGCCGACACGCGGAATTGCCGAGCCCACGCGCCCTTAATGCGCGCCCACCGGCTGCTTGCGGGCCGCCCGCTCCGCCGCCAGGTCGTCGCCGTAGTGCGTGTGCTCGGCGCGGTAGAACCGCTCGAACACCAGCGGGAAGATAAAGAGCGTGAGGATAGTACCCGTTATCAGCCCGCCGATGACAACAATGGCCAGCGGCTTGCTCGTTTCCGAGCCAATGCCGGTGGAAATGGCGGCCGGCATCAGGCCGATGGTGGCCATGAGGGCCGTCATCACTACGGGGCGCACCCGCGAAATCACGCCTTCGTTGATACTCTGGTCGAGCGTGTGCTTTTTAACCAAGTTTTGTTTGAAGACGGATATCAGAATCACCCCGTTTTGAATACAGATACCGAACAGCGCGATGAAGCCAATGCCGGCCGAAATGGAGAAATTGGTGTGCGTGAGCAGCAGCGCCGCAATGCCGCCGATGATGGCAAACGGCACGTTGAGCAGCACCAGCCCGGCATCTTTCAGGTTACCGAACAGGATGAACAGGATGAAGAAGATGAGCCCCAGCGAAATGGGCACCACCTGCGAGAGGCGCTGCTGGGCGCGGCGCTGGTTCTCGAAGTCGCCGGTCCATTTCTGCTCGTAGCCCTTGGGCAGCTGCACGTGGCGGTTCACCTTCTCCTGGGCTTCCTTGATGGTGGAGCCCATGTCGCGGCCCCGAATGGAGAATTTCACGGCGGCAAAACGGCGGTTGTCGTCGCGGTAAATCAGGCTGGGGCCGGTGACGGACCCGATGTTGGCAATTTCGGTGAGCGGCACGGACTTGCCCGATTGCGTGGGCACCATGAGGGCCGCAATTTCGGTGGGCGTCTGGCGGAATTGCGGCTCGTAGCGCACCCGAATGGGGAATTTGCGCTCGCCTTCGTACAGCTGGGTGGCTTCCTTGCCGCCCACGGCCATTTCCAGCACCGAGTTGGCATCCGACTTGTCTACGCCGTAGCTGGCCATCCGGCGCTCATCCAAATCGACGTGGAACTCCGGCTGCCCAATGTTGCGCAGCACGCCGAGGTCGTCGATGCCCCGCACGGTCTTCAGCACCACATACACCTCGCGGGCCTTGGCTTCCAGCGTGGCCAAGTCGGTGCCGTAAATCTTCACCGCAATCGAGCCCTTCACGCCCGAAGCGGCTTCCTCCACGTTGTCGGTAATGGGCTGCGAGAAGTTGAAATCGACGCCCGTAAACTTATCGAGCTTGGCTTTCATGCGCGCCACCAAATCTTCGCGGTAGGCCTTGGATTTCATCTTCTTTTCCACCTCCGGCGTGTGCTTGAGCTGCACCAGAAACTCGTTGTTATAGAAGCCCGTGGGGTCGGTGCCGTCGTTGGGGCGGCCGGTCTGGCTCACCACGTCGCTCACCTCCGGGAAGCTCAAAAAGTCGCGCCGCATCTGGTTGCACAGCTCGTTGCTCGATTCCAGGCTGATGCTTAGCGGCAGCTGCGCCCGCACGTAAATCGAGCCCTCGTTCAGCTCCGGCAGGAACTCCGAGCCCAGAAACGAAAACGAATACAGGCCCACCGCCGTGATGGCAAAGGCGATAACCAGACTGGCCGTTTTGCGAGCGTAGGTGAAGGCAAAGAACCGCTGCGCGCCCCGGTTCACGCCGCGCACGAAGAAGTTGTCCTTCTCCTTCACGTTCTTCTTCAGCAGGATGCTCACCAGCACCGGCACCAGCGTGAGCGTGAAAATGAGCGCGCCCAGCAGGGCGAAGCCCAGCGTCCAGGCCAGCGGGCTGAACACCTTGCCCTCCACTTTCTCGAAGGAAAAAATCGGCAGCAACGCCGTGATGATGATGGCTTTGGCAAAGAAAATCGACTTGCCCATCTCACGGCCCGACTTCTTAATCAGCCCGAGCTTGGAGAGCTTGTTGAACCGCTCCATGCCCATTTCGTGGGCCTTGTGGTCGAGGGCCACGAACAAGCCCTCCACCATCACCACCGCCCCGTCGATGATGATGCCGAAGTCAATGGCGCCCATACTCAACAGGTTGGCACTCATGCCCCGCAGCCGCAGGCAGATGAAGGCAAAGAGCAGCGCCAGCGGAATAATGACCGACACAATCACCGTCGTGCGCCAGTCGGCCATGAACAGGAACACGATGAGCGTGACCAGCACAATGCCTTCCATCAGGTTGTGAATCACCGTTTCCGTCGAGAAATCGATGAGCTGCTGTCGGTCGTAGAAGGTTTTCATCTTCACATCGGGCGGCAGGATTTTGGTGTTCAGCTCGTCCACCTTATCGTGCAGGCGGGCAATGACTTCCGACGGGTTTTCGCCCTTGCGCATCACCACGATGCCTTCCAGCTTGTCGTCCTCGAAGCCCCGGCCGACCTGGCCCAGACGCGGCAGGGCGCTTTCGGTCACTTTGGCCACGTCGCGCACCAGAATCGGCACGCCGTTCACGTTCTTAATCACCGTGTTCGTAATGTCGGAGATGTTGTTCAGCAGGCCGATGCCGCGCACCACGTAGTTCTGCTGGCCCTCGTTTATCACGTCACCGCCCACGTTGATGTTGGAGCGCTGCACGGCATTGTACAGGTCGAGCGGCGTAAGACCGAAATCCTGGAGCTTGCCGGGATTAACGCTGATTTCGTAGTCCTTTACTTCGCCGCCGAAGCTGTTCACGTCGGCCACGCCGGGCACGGCTTTCAGGTTGCGCTCAATTACCCAGTCCTGCAGGGTTTTAAGTTCGCGCACGGTTTTGGTTTTGCTTTCCAGCGTGTAACGGTAGATTTCGCCGGTCGGGCCGTAGGGCGGCTGCACGTCGGGCGTGATGCCATCGGGCAAGTCCACCTCGCGCAGCAGGTTGTTCACCTGCGGCCGGGCGAAGGCATCGTCTACGCCATCGTCAAAAATCACCTTTACCACCGACAGGCCAAACAGCGTGGTGCTGCGCACCGAAGCCTTTTTCTGCACTGGGTTCAAGGCAATTTCGATGGGCACGGTCACGAACTTTTCCATCTCTTCGGCCGAGCGGCCGGGCCACTGCGTGATGATGGTAATTTCGGTGTTCGTCACGTCCGGAAACGCCTCAATTGGCGTGTTCCGGTAGCTCACCACGCCCATGATGACGACAACCAGCGTCATCAGAAAGATGAAGCCTTTGTTCTTGAGCGAAAAAGCGATGATACCTTGAATGAACTTGTTCATTGTATTGATTTACAAGCTGTAAGTAGCAGGCTACAAGCGTTGATAATAGGCACTAAGCGGCCTATTCTGAAAACCGGACGGTTTTCAAATGGCAGTAATACAAGAAGTAATTGGGAGCCGGGGAAGCGTTTAGCCCAACCCCGCCTGAATAGCTTGAAGCTTAAAAATCGCGGCTCAAAAATCAGTCATTCAACTCGTCGTACACGAGCAGCTGGTCTTTGGCTATCACCACGTCACCGGGTTTCAGGCCGGTGCTCACGTAGCTGTAGTCGCCCACCGTTTTGCTGATGGTCACGGGGCGGGTTTCGACGTGGGTGCGGTCGCGGTACACCATCACGAAGTTGCGGTCCTTATCAAATACCACCGATTTGGCGGGCACGGCCAGGGCCTTGGCCCCTTCCGTGTTCTCAACGCGCACCTGGGCATACATCGAGGGCTTCAGCAGGTAGCCAGGGTTTTCCAGCTTCACCCGCACCTTCATCACCTTGCTATCGGGGTCGAGCACGTTGAAGACCTTATCGATTTTACCCCGGAAGTGCTTGTCTGGGTAGCTTAGCGTGGTTACGTCGGCGGCGTAGCCCACTTTCACCTTCGAAATGTCCGACTCAAACACGTTGGCCATAATCCAGACGTCATCGAGGTTGCTCACCGTGAACAGGTTGCCAATGTTGTCGTTGTTGAACTGCTCGTGGTCGGTGGCATTTTTTTCGGTGATAAAGCCCGAAATCGGCGCGCGCAGCGTGTACATGCCGTCGGCCCCAATGCCGTAAACGCCCAGCTGCTTCACGTTTTTGCCCACCGTGCCGCGGGCTTTGGTTACCTCGGCGCGGGCCAGCACCACGTCGCGTTCCGAATTTAGGCCGGCCTTGAACATATCTTCGGCCACGGCCAGGTTCTTGCGGGCAATGTCGAGGTCGGAGCTGGCGGCCGTGGTCTGGTTCTGCACGTCGGCAATCTCGCCCGATTTGATGACGGCTAGCACCTGCCCCTTCGTCACCTTGTCGCCGAGCTGCACTTTTAGCTGCTCCACCACGCCGCCCACCAGCGGGTACACCTTCACGGTTTTGTCGCCGTCGGTGGCAATTTCGCCGGTCAGCACCAGTTCGTCTTGAATGGGCCGCAGGCGCACAGTGTCCAGCACAATCTGCTGCATCATGGTGTCGGACAGGCGAAAGCCCTCCTTCTTTTCTTCTTTCACTTCGGATTTGGTGCAGCCAACCAGCGCAACGGCGGTTAGCAAGGCGAGGAAGGTGCGGTTCATGCGGGTAGGCTGCTAGCCAGCAGCTGTTAGCTGCTAGCCCTTAGCATTTTATGATTTACAGTGAAATTGATTGGCAGAAAAGCGCACCGCTACTAGCGGATGACCACTGGCTTAAAACGCTTATTGGTCGGCGCGGAAGACGGGCTTGCCCACCGCATAGTTCAGCTGCTCGAAGGCGCGCACGCGGTTGGCGCGCAAGGTGTTCAGCTGCACCAGGTTATTCTTGTAAGACTCGAAAAAGTCCAGGTATTCTACCACGCTTAGAATGCGCTTGGCGTAGCTCTGCTCAATGCCCACCATCAGCCGGGCAAACGGGGCCGTGTCGCGGTCGGTGTTCTGAAACAACTCGTCGTTGCGGGCCGCCAGCTGGTAGGCCTGGTGCACCTCACTCTGCACCACCAGCTGCTGCTGGTCGATGAGCAGCTGGCTGCCGGCAATCTGGGCCTTGGCCACCTGAATATTGCCCTGGTTGCGGTTGAACAACGGTACGGCCATGCCCAGCGTCAGGGCATTGTAGTTGTTGATGTAGGAACCGGCCTTGTCGTAGGTGTAGCCCACGGCCAGGTCGGGCACGGCCAGCTTCTGCTGCAGCTTCAGGTTTAGGTTCTGCTGCTGCAAGGTGGCGCGGCGGGCATTCAGGTCGGTACGGCGCACCAGGGCCGTGTCAACCAACGCCTGCTCGGGGTGGCCGGTCAGGGTCAGGTCGCGGGTGCGGCGCAGGTCTACCAACGGCACAAACTGGCTGCCGGTCGCATCACGCAGCAGCACGTGCAGGTCCGTTTCGTCCGATGCCACGTCGTTCAGCAGCGTCTGCCGCTCGCTTTGCAGCGTAAATAAGAACGCCCGCAGCCGAATCACCTCTTTTAGCGCGATATTTCCCTTCTCAAACTGGGTCTGGTACAGGCCCACGGTGCGCATCAGCGAGCTAATCTCGGTCGCGTACGTCTTCAACGTTTGCTGCTTAAAATACACGTCGTAGAACGTGGTGCGCAACTGGTAGCGCAGGGTACGCAGCAGGTCTTGCAGGTTGTACTGCTCCACCACGACGCCCTGCCGGGCGGCCAGGCCGGCCGCCTTGCGCCGCCCGGCCAGCGAAAACAGCTGCTGCACCGTTACCACCGCCTCGCTGCCCGCCGTGCCTTCGGGCACCGTGGGCCGGGCAATGCGGCGGCGCAGCACGTCCTGTTCCACATACAACGAGGGGTTGTCGATGAGGCGAGCCTGCACAGCCTGGGCCTGCGCCACCGTCACGTTGTACTGCTGGGCCAGCACGGCCAGGTTGTTCTGGAAGAATTGCTGCTCGGCCTGCGGTAGCGTCAGGCGGATGGTATCGGCAGTGGCGGCGGGCAGGGTAGTTGCGGACACCGGGCTAACGGCAGGGCTCACTACCTGGGCCTGGGCGCTGGTGGCCGCAAGGGCCAGCACCAGTAGAAGGACGTTGCGGAACATGGGCTAATTGGATTACCCGACAAAGGTTGGCGGCCTTCCGTGAGGATAAAATGAACCTGAAATTCATCCGGCGAAGTCCTCCCAATTCTCGTTCAACGCGCCCATTTACCAGGTGGGCGGCACTGGCAACACCCCCCCCTTCCGCAACGCAGCGGTCGAATCGCCAGGTGCTGCTGCCGCGGGCCGCACCGGGTTGGGGTCGGCCGCAGCC
>JALYUH010000042.1 GCA_030853985.1 Bacteroidota bacterium
AGGTCGTTAGCAAGCCGCCCGGCACGAAGGGCTTCACCGTGCTGCCCCGCCGCTGGGTCGTTGAGCGCACGTTTGCCTGGCTGGGCAAGTACCGTCGCCTCGCCGGGCGTGATTACGAAACCAATCCACGCAATAGTGAAGCCTGGATTAAAGTCTGTCCCAGTAACTTAATGCTCAGACGGCTTGCCAAACGGCCAATATCGAAACCTGACGATTAATTTATCCTACACCCTCTGAGAAGGAGAGGGGAGCCATGGTGGCTCGGACGCAATATAACGCCCAAAACAAAAGCCCCGATTCCTAATGGAATCGGGGCTTTTGCATTTGTAATCGTCAGGCTCCCCTCTCCCAAGGAGTGGGGGCTAGCCCCGCAGGGGTCTCGTGAGTTAATGATGTCCGGATGAGCTTACTTGCCCATCTTCTTCGCCTCGGCCATCAACTCCTCGTTCATCTTCACGTACTCGCCGTTGGGCGGCGTGGCGGCTAAAGCAGCTTTTTTCGAAGCCTCGGCGGCCGTCATAGCGCCCTTGTAGTCCTTCATTTTGAGGCGGATTTTGGCTTCCGTGTTCAGGTTCCAGAACTTGGTGGGCTCGGCGGCGTTGGCTTTTTCCATCCAGGCCAGGGCCTGCTTCAGGTCCTTGTTGTTGTCTAGGTAGTACACGGCGGCGGCGGCCAGGTCGCCGGGGGCGGGAGTATCGGCTTTGGTGATTTTCTCGTTAATCTGGGCCATCACTTTGCTGTCCACGTCGGCCGTTACCTTGAATTTGGCGCCACTATTGGCCCACTCCATGGTTACGTTGGCCGTGGCCGGGGTAATGTCACTAAAGCCAATGGTGAAGGTTTCTACTTTAGCTGCTACGCCATAAGGCTTCACGCTAAAACGGGCCACGTCCTGGTCGTCCTTGAAACCGTCCACGTCGGCCCCCAGCTTGGTGTTTTTGTTGAGCACTACCAGCCACTCCGTCTTGTTCGGAATGGTGTAGATGCCGTACTCGCCGGCCGCTACCTTTTTGCCCTCTACCAGCACATCATCCGAGAATTTGATGCTGGTGGTGGCATTAGCGCCCGTGCGCCAGCGCTTGCCCACGGGGGCCAGGGGCGTTTTTTCGCCAAAAACGGGGCGGCCTTTCAAGCCGGGTCGCGAGTACACGATGGTAATGTCCGTAAGGCCCACACGCTGCATAACGGTGCTTTTGGGGCTGGCCTGGGGCGTGGTAATCTGGGCGTGGGCGGCCGGGGCGGACAGCAGGGTAGCGGCCGCGACGGCGGCGACGGCGAATGGGGCGAAGTGCTTGCTCATCAGTAAGGAGAGGATAATGGGGGTTATTGAGGGGGTAAAAATACGAAACCCGCGCTTGGGGCGCGGGTTTTGGGGAAATAGCAGCAGGCTCAATTATGCGGCCCTGATAATAAAGGGGCTAGGCGGTAGGTCGCCCGCGTCCAGCAGCGCATTGATTTGAACGGATAGCTTCGTGAGTTCGGCGTAAGTGTTGATGGGCGCATTCAATACAAACACCGTCAGCGTGTACTTATCAAGGTTTTGTTGATGTTGCAAATTTTTATCGAAGGTCAGCAGCGCATGAAAACCCTCTGCCAGCATCAGTTTCAGCAGTTTTCCATCCTTAATGCCGTTCCAGTGCATCTCCCACACGGTATAAACTTCGTGAGCGGGGAAATCTGATTTCAGGCGTTTGGGCAGGTTTTCATCAAGCAGCAGCCGCATACAGTTGGGCTACATTGGATGAGGTGAGTAGCTTGGTGGCGGTTTCGAGCAGCGCGATGGCCTGCGCTTTGGAAACAGATGGGAAGTCATCCAGAAACTCGTCCAGCGAAACGCCCGCTTCCAGGTGGTCAAACAGCGTCTCGATAGGCACGCGGGTACCAGCAAAAACGGGCTGCCCGCCGAGAATTTCGGGGTCAATGATGATGAGAGTGCGAAGGTCCATCGTTAGGGTGTGATTTAAGTTGTACTCTATATTCGTAGTCTTTCGACTCTCAAATATCGTCAAGCAACAATTTATGGAATCAGAATTTAATCAACCGGTGCAATGGTATTATGAACTAAATGGTGCCAGAATGGGACCCGTTAGCATTGATGAAATCAAGAATTTATTTAGAAAAGCAACTATTCTTCCATCAACCCAAGTATGGAGAACAGGGTATCCAGAATGGATAGAGTTAAATCAAAGTGAACTTAGCAACATTATTCCGAGAGATGTGCCACCGCCACTGTCCGGGAAGAGCCTAAATAATAGCTACGTGTGGATTCTAGCCTTTGCCCCATTGATAGGCGTTTTTTTAGAATACTTTGTGGCTGGAGCGATGACAGGTGGCGAATCACAATTAGCAATACAAGCTGCCGTGAAAGACTTATGGTGGATTACGTTAGCACTGAATGTTCTGTTTTGCGTTCTGGACCTCAACAAGCTGAAAGCTGCTGGTTACAATACAGAAAGTTTAAGCGTGTTTTGGTTGCTTTTGATTCCAGTATACCTCTTCAAACGAGCAAAATTTCTGCGCCAAAAACCATCATATGCTTGGACATGGTTGGCCGTATTTTTCCTGTCACTTACAGTTTGATAAGCAAAACTTAAATTGTAGCTACTCCTTACGTCAACTCAAACTGTAGCCGCAGCAGATTCGCATATAGCCCGCCTTCGCGCTCGCTTAGCTCCTCGTGGGTGCCGGCCTCCACGATGCGGCCGCCGTCGATGACCAGGATTTTATCGACTTTGCGGATGGTGGAGAGGCGGTGCGCGATAATCAAACTCGTGCGGTGCTCCATCAGCTCGTCGAGCGCGCCTTGTACCAGCTTTTCGCTTTCGCTGTCGAGGGAGGAGGTGGCTTCGTCCAGAATCAGGATGGCAGGGTTTTTCAGGATGGCGCGGGCAATGGCCACGCGCTGGCGCTGCCCGCCCGAGAGCTTGATGCCGCGGTCGCCCACCACCGTATCGAGCGCCTCGGGGAAGGCCTGAATGAACTGCCAGGCGTTGGCCCGCTGGGCTGATTCGATGATTTCGGCATCACTCGCGCCGGGCTTGCCGTAGGCGATGTTCTCGCGGATGGTGCCGCCAAAGAGCAGCGTTTCCTGCGGCACGATGCCGATGTGGCGGCGCAGGCCGGTGAGGTCGTAGTCCTGCACGTCGTGCCCATCCACGATGATGCGGCCGCCGCTAAGCGGGTAAAACTGCATTAGCAGGCCGGCAATGGTGCTTTTGCCCGCGCCGCTGGGGCCCACGAGAGCAATTTTCTCGCCCGCCGCGATGTGAAAATTGATGTCTTTGAGTACCGCGATGTCGGGCCGGGTGGGGTAGCGGAAGGCCACGTGTTCGTACCGGATATCGCCCTGCAGGCGGGCCGGCACCAGCCCCACGGCGGGCTCGATGTGGGTGGGCTCGGGCGTTTCATCCAGGATTTCGAGGATGCGCTCCGACGCGCCGAGCGTGCTTTGCACCTTGCCGTACATCTCGCCCAGGCCGGCGATGGATGCGCCAATAAAGGCCGTGTAGAGCAGGAACGTGAGCAGCTGGCTGACTTCGAGGTGGTCGGGGCCGGGGTTGTAGACCAGCGTGGCAGCGCGCCACAGAATGAGGATGATGCCGCCGGTGAGGCCAATGATGACGAACGACACAAAGCCGCCCCGGAACAGGTTGCTGCGCAGGGCGGCGGCCACCACCCGGTCGAGCGCCGAGCCGTAGCGCCGGGCCTCAAACTGCTCATTGGTGAATGCTTTTACTGAATTAATGGCCTGCAGGGTTTCCTCCACAATGGTGTTGGTGGTGGCCAACTCCTGCTGCGTGGTGCGGGCCAGCGTGCGGATTTTGCGCCCGAACAGCCCCGCCGCCAGAATAATGGGCGGAAACGTGAGCAGCATGAACAGCGAGAGCTTCACCGACACCACCATGATGGCCGTGATACCAATAACGAGCGTGAACACCTGCCGGAACAGCTCGGCCAGCGTGAGCGAAAAGGTGTCCTGAATCTGGCCCACGTCGGAAGTGATGCGCGAGGTGATGGCCCCGACGCGGTTCTGCTCGAAGAAGGGGATGGGGAGCTGCACAAACTTGGCGTACAGCGCTTTGCGAATATCGCGCACCGTGAACTCGCTTACCTGCGTGAAAAACCAGATGCGCCCAAACGAGAAAAATCCCTGAAATATGATAATTGAGAACAGCAAAATGGCAATGCGGTCGATGCCCAGCTCGATGCCGTTGGGCAGGATGACGGGCTTGTGGTTGGCCGCATCAATGAGCTTGCCGGCCAGAAACGGAAACGCCATAAACGTGCTGCTGCTAAGCAGCAGCATCATCAGGCCCACCGCAAAAATCCCCTTGTAAGGCAGCACGTAGCGAAAAATTCGCAGGCTGCGCTTGAGGGATTCCTTGTTTACTTTCGGTTTGGGCAGGTCGGCGGTTGCGTCGCTGCCGCTGGTATTCATTCCACTACGGGCCATTTTGGGATTTCTAATCTGCTAATTATAACGCGGCAATTTCGGCCGCCGGGCATGAGGCGCGGGTGAAGCGTAGAGTCGCCTATTTGCGTCTTGTCGTTGAGCGATACCAGCCACGCGGTGCGGACGCCAAAACGCAAGTAGGTGTCTCTACTGGTGCCGGCCGCGCGCCGGCTGGCGGCGCACCTGCTCCACGTGCATCACGCCGGCCGCGCCGAAGGGCACGGGCAGCTGCACCAGCACCGGCAGCGGGCGGCCGCGCCGCATGGCCGGCTGCCAGCCGGAAAGTAGGCCCACCACGCGCAGCGCCTCGGCGTCGCACTCGGGCGAGAGCGACTGGGCCACCTCGGGGTTGCTGATGCTGCCGTCCTCGTTCACGGTAGCATTCACCAGTACTTTACCGGTGGTGCCGGTGGCTTTAGCGGCGGTGGGGTAGTTGATGTGCTCGAGGAAGAACAGGCCCATCGCCTGCTCGCCGCCGGGATACACGGGCGCGCGGTCGGGGCGGTTGGCGGCGGGGTTGCGCTGCACCTGCATCTGGCCGGGCTTGAGGATGATGGTTTGGCCGGTGGGGGCTGGGGCGGGCGTTTGGGCGTGGGCCGCAAAGCCGGCCAGCAGCGCGAGAGGAACAAATAGAATCTTCATAAACGAAGGGAAAGCAAAGACGAGGCCGGAGGTGCGCCGGCACCGCCGCCTGGTAAAGCAGCAGACGAATCAAGCCCCGGAATACCTCAACCCCGGACTATGCCGTCAGGTTCGCGGGCTGCGGCGTGTCATCGGCCGGCCGCGAGATGAGCAGCAGGCCGATGTAGACCAGCGCGCCGTTCAGCAGCAGGATTTCGAAGCCGAACTTGTAGCCGTTCAGCCACTCCACGGAGTGCGACACGATGAGCAGCGTGAGCAGCACGGCCGCCGTGCAGGTAGGCAGCACCAGCTTATCGCGCAGCTGCCGCCCGGTGAGGATGCCGAAGGCGAAAAGCCCCAGTAGCGGCCCGTAGGTGAACCCTGCCGCCTTGTACACGGCATCAATCAGGCTCTGCTGGCTGAAGGCGCGGAAGACGAGGATGATGACGATGAGCACCACCGACCAGCTCAGGTGGGTGAGCTGGCGCAGGCGGGTTTGCTCGGCCTCGGTGTACTGCTTGATGTTGAGGAAATCGACGCAGAACGAAGTGGTGAGGGCGGTGAGGGCCGAGTCGGCCGAGGCGTAGGTGACGGCGATGATGCCCAGGATGAAGATGATGCCCGCCGCCCGCGAAAACTGCGTGGTGGCCAGGAAGGGAAATACCTTGTCGGTATCGAGCGAGCCGTTGAGCTTGAGCAGCTGGGGCAGCTGGTCGAGGTGCAGGCCACGGGCGGCGGCGTACTGGTAGAGCAGCACGCCCAGCGTGAGGAAGAGGATGTTGACGCCCACAATCACGGGCGTGAACCAGAACAGGTTCTTCTGGGCTTCGCCGAGGCTGCGGCAGCTCAGGTTTTTCTGCATCAGGTCCTGGTCCAGGCCGGTCATCACGATGGTGATGAACATGCCCGAGGCAAACTGCTTCCAGAAGAACTTATCGTCCCGAAAATCGGAGAAGTAGACCTGCGACATGGGGCTCTCGCGCACGGCCGCCACCAACTGCTTGAACGAGTAGTTGAGCGCATCCGACATGAAGTAGATGCTCAGGGCCACACAGCTGAGCATGGCCAGGGTCTGGAAGGTGTCGGTCCAGAGAATGGTTTTCAGCCCGCCCTTGAAAGTGTACAGGTAGATGAACAGGATGCTGACCACGACGGTGACGGCAAACGGCACGCCCATCGCATCGAACACGGCCAGCTGTAGCACGCTCGCCACCAGATACAGCCGCAGGGCCGAGCCCAGTGAGCGCGAAATTAGGAAATACAGGGCTCCGGTCTTATAGCTCCAGTAGCCGAAGCGCTGCTCCAGATACGAGTAGATACTCACCAGCCGCAGCCGGTAGTACAGCGGCAGCAGCACCGTGCCAATGACCACATAGCCCGCTACAAAACCCAGGGCCACAGCCAGGTAGCTCCAGCTTTTGCCATACACATTGCCCGGCACCGAGATAAACGTGACGCCCGAAAGCGAGGTGCCAATCATGGCAAACGCCACCATGTACCACGGCGCGTTGCGGTTGGCCACGAAGAAGCTTTCGCTCGTCGCGCCCCGCGACGTGAGCATCGCAATGATGATGAGGACGACGAAGTAGCCCGCAACCAGGCTCAATACTAAAGTTGGCGACATAGAGGGCAAAGGTAGGTGCCATTAGGCCCCCCGAAAAGCAGTAAATGGCCCATCAGCGCGACTTCGAAGCCGAAGTGGCCGAAGCCAAGCAGGGTC
>JALYUH010000456.1 GCA_030853985.1 Bacteroidota bacterium
GGAGAGGGGGCTAGGGGGTGAGGTTGACGCCCGGCGAGCCAGAACGGGGGTAAGACAAAACCACCCTCAAAACCCCGCCGGGTACGCCGCGCCCGCCGGGCTGCCCACCGGCATAATGGCCTCCAGCCCGGCCAGCTCGGCCGGCCTCAGGACAATGCGGGCGGCGGCCACGTTCTGCTCCAGGTACTTGCGGCGTTTGGTGCCCGGAATGGCTACCACGCCCTGCGCCAACACCCAGGCCAGGGCCAGCTGCGCGGCAGTCACGCCTTTGGTTTGGGCCAGGGCCTGCAGCTTCTCCACCAGCGCCAGGTTTTGGTAGAAGTTCTCGCCCTGGTAGCGCGGGAAGAAGCGGCGCGAGTCGTTGGGCTCGAAGTCGTCGGGGCTTTTGATGTCGCCCGACAAAAAGCCCCGGCCCAGCGGCGAATAGCCCACGAAACCGATGCCCAGCTCGCGGGCAGCCTGCAGCGCGCCGGTTTCCTCCACGCCCCTATCGAAGAGCGAATACTCGGTTTGCAGGGCCGTGATGGGATGCACGGCGTGCGCCCGGCGCAGGACTTCGGGCGACACCTCGCTCAAACCCAGGTAGCGCACTTTGCCTTCTTCCACAAAGCGGCTCATCATGCCCACGCTGTCTTCGATGGGGGTTTCGGGGTCGAGGCGGTGCAGGTAGTAGAGGTCGATGTAATCGGTGCCCAGGTTGCGCAGCGAGCGTTCGATGGACTTGCGAGCGTACTCGGGCCGGCCATTCAGCCGGCCGGTGAACTTCTCGTCGTCGCTCACTTCGAAGCCGAACTTGGTGGCCAGAATAATGTCGGCCCGGCGGCCGGGCAGCACCTGGGCCACCAGCCGCTCGTTCAACATGGGGCCGTAGAGGTCGGCGGTGTCGAGCAGGTTGATGCCCAGCTCCAGGGCGCGGTGCAGGGTGGCCAGGCTTTCGGTTTCGTCGGCCTCGCCGTACACGCTCATGCCGTCGATGCCGGCCGTCATGCCCATGCAGCCCAGGCCTTCCACGGGCACGGTCAAGCCTTGGCTGCCGAGGGCTACGCGTTTGATTTCAGTGGTCATGTTGCGGTTGGTTTTGATGGGTTTTTGATACCTCAAAGGTCCGGCCCGATGGCCTTGCAGGGCCTACACAAAGCCCCGTTTCTGCAACACAAAACGCGGCTAACGCCACGCCTGCACGCTACCGCCGCCAAACACGGCGCGCTTCAGCATGGGCCACATCCGGTCCTGAAACGGGTCCAGGATGCTGGCGTCGTCCAGCGTCTTTAGCTGCTGCGGGCTCAGCTGGATTTCCAGCGAAGCCACACTATCGTGCAGCTGCGCCACCTTGCTGGCGCCCACAATCAGTGAGGTAATGCCGGGCTGGGCCGCCGCCCACGCCAGGGCCACCTGCGCCAGCGGGCGGCCCAGCTCGGCCGCTACCGGCCGCAGCGCATCCAGCACGCGCCAGTTGTGGTCGGTGAACTTCATGTTGCCGAAGGGATTCGGCCCGGTGAGGCGGCCTTCGCCGCTGGCTCCGCTCCCCTCGCGCTCGTACTTGCCGGCCAGAAAACCAGCCGCCAGCGGGCTCCACGGCGTGATGCCGAGGCCCAAATTGAGGGCAGCGGGCACGTGCTCGGCTTCGAGGCGGCGGGCCACCAGCGAGTACTCCATTTGCAGGGCCACTGGGCCGGGCACGCCGTGGGCGGCAGCCAGCGTGGCGGCCTTGGTGGCGTACCAGGCCGGCACGTTGCTGAAGCCGAAGTAGCGGATGCGGCCGGCCCGCACGAGGTCGCCGAGGGTTTGCAGCACTTCTTCCACGGGCGTTACGCCGTCGTAGGCGTGCAGCCAGTAGAGGTCGGCATAGTCGGTTTGGAGGCGGCGCAACGAGCCTTCCAGCGCGCGGTGGATGTTTTTGCGGCCGTTGCCGCCCACGTTGGGGTTGCCGGCCTGCCCGCCGAAGCTAAACTTGGTGGCCAGCACCACCTGGCCGCGCAAGTGGCGGCCGGCGATGTAGCCGCCCAGCATCTCCTCGCTCTGGCCGCCCGAATACACGTCGGCGGTATCCACGAAATTGCCGCCCGCGTCCACGTAGGCGTTGAAAACGGCTTCGGATACGTCGTCGCCCGAGCCCCAGCGCGGGGTGCCAAACGTCATGGTGCCCAGCGCCAGCGGACTAACCACCAGGCCGGAGCGGCCCAGGGTGCGGAAATCGGTGAGCTTCATCGGAAAATGGAGTTTATGGCCGGAGCAGCGGTGCTCCGGCTACTGAACACGCAGTACCCCGCAAAGGTCTGACTGGCCCGGGCGGCCGGAGCTACACAAACCGCCGTTTCTGCAACACAAAATGCGCAATATAAATAGCCCCAGCGGGGTGGCATATTGGTAGCAACCTGCTGAATTCGAAAAAACCAAAGCCCCGGCGGGGCGACACTCGTTGAAC
>JALYUH010000459.1 GCA_030853985.1 Bacteroidota bacterium
GTATACTCCTCCGTGGTGGTGGCAGGTCATGATTACGTCACTAATGGTCCTCGGTACACCATCCGGGATACGCAAGGGCACGGTACGGCCGTGGCGGGCATCATCGCCGCCAGGCGCAACAACGCCACCGGCATCGCGGGCATTGCCGGCGGCGACTACGATGCCTCGCTCACCCAGAACGGCGTCCAACTCGTCGACCTCAAACTCGGTAACATTATCCCTACCAGTGTCGCCATCAGCGCGATTGTGGAAGGAGCCACGTTTTCGTCGGCAGCCAGCGGCTACGGCTTCGGGCTGCACGTAATGAACCACAGCTGGGGCGCACCACTGAGCTCGGAAGCGTTGAAAGACGCGATGCGCACTGCTTACCGCAACGGCTGCGTATTCGTGGCCTCGCGGGGCAACGGGCCGCCGTTATACAGCCCCACAGACCTGCTTTACCCGGCCTGCTACGCCGAAAACTGGGTGGTGAGCGTAGGGGCCAGCGGCCGGGATGGCCAACACAAGGCACCAGGTAACGGCAATCCAAACGACAATACCGATAATACGTATGAATCGAGCTACGGCGGCGGCGTCGACCTGATAGCCCCGGGCACGAACGCGCTGGTGTACACCACCCGGTCGCAGTTTAGCGGCTCGGGCAGCGGGCAGTACATTGGCTTCAACGGTACTTCGGCCGCGGCCCCGCACGTATCGGGCGTGGCCGCCCTGGTGCTCAGCAACCAGAACGACCCCAACAACCCGCAAAACAACCTGGACGGAGAAGACGTGCAGCACTTGCTGAAGCGCACCGCCAGCGACCGGGTGGCACCCAATTCCGGTGCTGTTCCCGGCTACGACAACCTGACGGGCTGGGGCCTGCTGAACGCGGGCGAAGCCGTGCTGCAATCGCAGCCTGGCATATACAAGTTTGCCCACGCCAATGCAATCAGCCCAGCCAATTCCGCTGTTCTGGAGCAGTCAAACACTGCGGTGCTTCTGCCCAACAGCTACTCCGGCAACGGGGCCTCTCTCAAAGCCGGCGAATATCAGGCCGATGTTTGGAAAATCACCCAGGTGGTTGCGGCGCGCTATCCTTCTAGCCCCATCAAGAACTCAACCTTTCGGGTTTTAGACGTGTGGCCCCGCAACAGCAGCTCCACCCTGTGGGGATGGGAGCCCGGCAATCCACTGGTCACCGAGCCAGGAGTACGCGTTACATCCTGGAACCAGAATTCGGCTACCGTTGAGGGCTTTACTTATCATATTCTGACAGACGAGGCAGGCCGAACAGTTGACAAATGGATTCCCAGCAGCCTTTCCAGCAACGCGAAGCTGGACGTTACTTTTTACGCCTACAAATGGATAAACTCGGTCGAGCAGCCCATTTCGCAACGCTCGACCGCTGGTTTTGCCTCGACTGCCTACCCAAACCCGGCCAGCAACGAGGTAAGCCTGACGTATGAAAATTCGCCGGCCGGCGGGGAGCTCACGGTTGAAATCCTGGCGGGCACGGGCCGCAGCGTGAAACGCCAGCGGTTCGTCGCTGCCGATGCGGTGGGCGAACGGAGCGTGCAACTACCGGTGGCCGGGCTGGCAGCCGGCTTCTACACCTACCGGCTTATAACCAACCAGGGCGTTAGCGTTGGCAAATTCATCAAACAGTAACCCCGGCTATGAAAACACTACTCCGCCAACTCCTGGTTGCGGCCGGCCTGCTGGCCGGCACGGGCTGCGCCAAAACCACCGAACCGCCGACGCCGACACCGCCGTGCGACTGCCCCCCGCTCGTGGTGAAGCCAACCTCTTTCATGTGGCCGACCGTCGGGCCAACGTTGAATTATGCCCGGCCGGTTTTCAACCCCGCCGATGCGCGGGAAGTGGCCTACCTCCGCGGCAGCACCGACGAAGGCCCGCTCGGCCCCTTTCGCATCGGCGGCCTGTGGGTGGGCAGCCTGGCCACGCGGCAGCAGCGGCCGGTGCTGCTGGGGAATGACATGTATCTGCAGGTGCGCTGGGGCGCGGGCGGCTGGCTGGCCCTGAGCAAGGGCGACCAGATTTGGAAAATCAAAGCCACCGGCGACAGCCTGACCCAGCTTACGAATGGCCCCGCGCACTACCAGCCCCAGTGGAGCCCTGACGGGCAGCGCCTGGTGTGTTTTTCGAGCGGAAACGGCGCTGCCGACCAGCACCTGGAACTGCTAGCCAAGGACGGCACCCGGCTACCGATGCCCAGCCTAGAGGCCCTGAATGGCTATGCCGAAGCCTGGGCACCGGACGGCAACCAACTGCTGGTTGGGCTGAGCGAAGGCAGCCGCCACGGGCTGGGCATTTACGACTTCCGTACGGGCCGGGCGCGCTTCTTGGTGGCCAATCAGCCTGCTCCGGAAGGCACCGGCGATAGTTGCTTTGGGGCAGCGTGGCTGCCCGATTCGCAGGCCTTCGTGTGGTGTACGGGCGGGGGCGTGTTTCGCACCGACGCCGCCACCGGCGCCACCACCCGCCTGCGCGCGGGCTGCTTTGCCCGGACCTACCTGCACCCATCCGTTTCAGCCAACGGGCAGCAGCTGATTGTGGAACGTACCGACCAGAAGGCCATCGAAGACGGCACCAAAATTTACGCAGAAATTGCGCTCTGGACGATGAACATCGACGGCAGCAACGAGCGCAAGGTAGAATTTTAGCAGTAGGTATGCGCCAGAAAGCCGGCTGCCCGCAAGGGTGGCCGGCTTTCTTGTTTCCCTAAATCAACGTGCAAACTTCCATGTCCAGCTCCCGCATCTTCTCAATAAAGGCCTTGGGCTCAATCTGAAAGCGGCGCGAGAACATGTCCACGGCCAAGTGCTCGTGCGGCTCCACGAACTGAATTTCGAGGCGCTTGCCGCCGGGCGCGTGCTCGATGGCTTCTTCGAGCCGGTCAAGCATGGGGGCGGTTACGGTGCGCAGGTCGAGGCGGACGCGCACGCCTTTGCTGCGCTTTTCGGCCACGTCAGCGAGCGGCTCCATGGTCAGGATGCGCAGGTCCCACTGGTCCTGGCTGTGGCGGCGCAGCTCCTGCTTGAGCTTGACGTACATGGGCGGCACCTGCTCGTTGGGGTAGTTGCGCGGGTTGATAAGCGGGGCGAACTTGGTATAGTCCTCGCGAAACAGGGCCGGGTTGATACTCGTCTCGTAGTCCTCCAGGGTGAAGGTGCAGAAGGGCTGGCCGGTTTTCGTGGTCTTGAACAACACGTTGTTAATCAGGCCCGCCACGGCGATTTCCTTATTTTTAATTTCGTCGACTTTATCTAGGCCGCAGGTGCAGTAGGCGTCTAGCTCCAACTTATAGGCGTCGAGCGGGTGGCCCGAGAGGTAGAAGCCCACCACTTCCTTTTCGCGGCGCAGCTGCTCGGTTTTGCTCCACGGCTCCATTTCGTGGATTTTGGGCATCGGCGCGGCCACCGCCCCAAACGCGCCCGCACCAAAGAGGCTGTGCTGGGCCGATTCTTTGGCGGCGGCGTGCTGCTGGCCCACGCGCATGGCCTTTTCGATGAGGTTCTGGTCGCCCTGGGGCGCGTCCAGGTACAGGCGGCGGTGCTTGTCGAAGCCGTCGAAGGCACCGGCCTGGGCCAGGCTTTCGAAGGTTTTCTTGTTCACGGTGCGCAGATTTACGCGCTTGGCGAAGTCGAAAACGTCGGAGTACGGCCCGGTTTTTTCGCGCTCCTGCACCATGCTTTCCACGGCCAGTTCGCCCGCGCCCTTCACCGCGCCCATGCCGAAACGGATGGCCCCTTCCTGGTTCACATTGAATTTCAGCAGGCTTTCGTTCACGTCGGGGCCCAGCACGGGCACGCCCTGCTTGCGGGCTTCCTCGATGAAGAAAGTCACCTTCTTGATGTCGCCCATGTTGTTGGTGAGCACGGCGGCCATGTACTCAGCTGGGTAGTTCGCCTTCAGATAACCCGTCTGGTACGCCACTACCGAGTAGGCGGCCGAGTGCGAGCGGTTGAAGCCGTACTCGGCAAACTTTTCCATCACGTCGAACACGTCGTTGGCTTTTTTGGCCACGATGCCGTGCAGTTTTTTCGCGCCCTCGATAAACTTCTCGCGCTCCAGGGCCATCTTTTTCATGTCCTTTTTGCCCATGGCGCGGCGCAGCAGGTCGGCCCCGCCGAGCGAGTAGCCGGCCAAAATCTGGGCCGTTTGCATAATCTGCTCCTGGTACACCATGATGCCCTGGCTGTATTCCAGGATGGGTTTCAACAGCTCGTGCGGGTACACTACTTCCTCGCGGCCGTGCTTGCGGTTGATGAAGTTTGGGATGAACTGCATCGGGCCCGGGCGGTACAGGGCGTTCATAGCAATCAGGTCCTCGATGTTCGTCGGCTTCAAGTCCTTGAGATACTGGCGCATGCCCTCGCTCTCGAACTGGAACGTGCCGATGGTATCGCCACGCTGGTACAGCGCGTAGGTCTTCTCATCATCGAGCGGGATTTCGTCGATGTCGATTTTCACGCCGTGGTTGCGCTCAATCAAGCGCATGGCATCCACAATTACCGTCAGGGTTTTGAGGCCCAGAAAGTCCATTTTCAGCATGCCCGCCGATTCAATCACCTTGCCATCGAACTGCGTGATGAGCAGGTCCGAATCTTTGGAGGTTGAGACAGGAATGTATTTGGTGATGTCGTCGGGCGCGATAATCACGCCGGCCGCGTGGATGCCGGTGTTGCGCACCGAGCCTTCTAGCTGCACGGCGAGGCGCAGAATCTGACCCTTGAGGTTGTCGGGCGAAGTGTCGCGCAGGATGTATTCCAGCTCCTGATTCTCGGCGAAAGCCCCGGCCAGCGTCGTGCCCGGCTTCTCGGGCACCATCTTGGTGAGGTCGTTGGTCTGCGGCAACGGTAATTCCATGGCCCGCGCCACATCCTTGATGCTGGACTTGGCGGCCATGGTGCCAAAGGTGATAATCTGAGCCACCTGCGTTTTGCCGTACTTATTCACCACATAGTCAATGACTTTTTGACGGTTCACGTCGTCAAAGTCAATGTCGATATCGGGCATCGACACGCGCTCGGGGTTCAGGAAACGCTCAAACAGCAGCGAGTACTTGATGGGGTCGATGTTGGTGATGCCCACGCAGTAGGCCACCGCCGAGCCCGCCGCCGAGCCTCGGCCCGGGCCTACGGCCACGCCGATGTTGCGGCCGTGGTTGATGAAGTCCTGGGTGATGAGGAAGTAGCCTGCAAAACCCATCGTCTGGATGATGCGCAGCTCATAATCAAGCCGTTCCTCGACTTCGGGCGTACGGTCGGAGTAGCGCGGCGGCTTGGTCATGGTCACGGTGCCGTTGCCGGCGCTGGGGCCGAAGGCCCCCACGTAGGTCAGCTCGCGCAGGAATTCGTCGGCATTGGCGAAGGGCGCGGGAATGGGAAAGTTGGGCAACAGGATGTCGCGGGCCAGCTTCGGAGGCGTGATTTTGTCGACAATCTCATTCGTGTTGTCCACGCTCTCGGGCACGTCGATGAACAGCTCGTTCATCTGGGCCTGCGTTTTGAAGAAGAACTGGTCGTTGGCGAAGCCGAAGCGGGTGTGTGGCTTGGGCTTCTGCAGCTCCTCGTCGATACGGCGCAGCTGCTTCTGGGCGCGCTCGTCGCGGCCGTGGTCGCGGCGCAGGTTGTCGAGTAGGTCGTACTTCACCTCGCCCCCGCTGGTCATTAGGGTGTAGTAGTTGGTGCGCATGTCGCCGACCGGGATGCTGTGCTCCTCGCCGGTGTTCACGCACAGCAGCAGGTCGTGGGCCGCGTAGTCGGTCTGGTCGACGTAGTGCGAGTCGTTGGTGCAAATGACCTTCACGTTGTGTTTCCGGGCAAAGCCCAGCAGCACTTGGTTCACGTCCTCCTGGCTTTTGCCGGTGCCGTCGAAATTCATCAGGCCGTGGCGCTGGATTTCGATGTAGTAATCCTCGCCAAACATATCGAGCCACCACTTCAGCTTTTCCTCGGCCTCAGCTTCGGTTTTGAAGAGGATGGTTTGGGGAATCTCGGCTCCGATGCAGCAGCTGGTGGCAATCAGGCCCTCGTGGTATTGTTCCAGCAGCTCGCGGTCAATGCGCGGGAATTTGGAGTACACGCCCTCGATAAAGCTCATCGAGCAGAGCTTGCTCAGGTTGTGATAGCCGGCCTGGTCTTTGGCCAGCAGCAGCTGGTGGTGGCGTACGTCACGCTCCCCTTTCTCGCGGCTGAAGGCTTTTTTGTGGCGGTCTTCCACCAGGTAGAACTCGCAGCCCACGATGGGCTTCACGTTGTACTTGTTGGCCTCGGCCACGAAGTTGAACGCGCCAAACATGTTGCCGTGGTCGGTGAGGGCTACGGCGGGCATGCCGTCCTTCTGGGCCTTCTTCATCAGGGCCGAAATGCTGGCCTGGCCGTCGAGCAGCGAGTATTGGGTGTGCGAGTGAAGGTGCGAGAAAACGGGCATTTCTTATCAGTTAACAGCTACCAATTAGCAATGAGCAATTGATAGCCGGGCGGACAGCTTTTAGTAAAGATACCCCCGATGGGGGGGCTTTGCCAAACCGTTTTTGTGCCGGCCTGATTCCCTGATAGCTGCGTTCTATGCTCGCGTTTTTAGCGGCTGTGTCGCTTACTTGCTGCCGGCCGGCAACTGGAGCACCTCCCCTATTTTCACGCCCGTATCGGTGGCGGCGCGGCCGTTGAGGGTTTGCAGTTCGGCCACTTTGGTGTGGTAGCGCACCGAGATGCTGTAGAGCGTTTCGCCGGGCTCCACGGTGTGGGTGGGCGGCGTGAGGTCGGCGGGGTCGCGGGTGGGCGTGGGAGCCGGGCGCGGGGCGGGCCGGGGCTTGAGGGCCGCGCCCACTTTATCAGAGGCCTTGAGCAGTAGCATCTGGCCCGCCACGAGCTTGTAAGGCGCTTCGAGGCGGTTGATGGCGATGAGCGTGGCGGGCGGCACCGAAAAGCGGCGGCCCACGGCAAACACCGTTTCACCGGGCTCGACGCGGTGCGAGGCTTCGGCGGGGGCAGCCAGGGCGGGCACAACGGGCCGGGCAGCAGCAACGGCAACCGGGGCCGGGCGGTACACAATCATCGGCGCGGCGGCCGAAGTATTCTCCGCAACAGGCTGGGGCGCAGATACAGCCGGGCGCGAAGCCGGCGAGGCCACCGAAGCCGGAACAACTACGGCAGCCGGCGCGGCCGGGCGCGGCGGCGCAACCGGGCGTGGTGCGGGAACAGTTGTCGGAGCGGTGGTTTCGGAAAGCTTATTGGCTTGCGTCGCCAGCTGCTCATCGGCCAGTGGGGCGGGCGCGGGCGCCGGGGCCGGTGGCAGCAGTTGCGGCCGCTCGCCGGCTAAAACCGGGCGCGTGCCTGGCGCAGCAACAGCGGCTGGCGCAACTGCGGTTTCAGTCGTTTCGGCCGCTGCTGTTTCTTCGGTGGCGGGTGTGGCGGGTGCGACAACCGGGGCGGTGGTCCGGCCCGGCGCGGGCACTGCTACTACCGGCGTGGCTGCGGTAGTCTGGGCCGTGGCCAGCACTTCGCCCCAGCCATCGGCTTGCTCGGAGGCGGCAGGCACGGGGCGCGCTGGCACGGCCGTTTCGCTCGCCACGGTGGTGATGACGCGCTTGGTTTCGCTGCCGTCGGCGTTTTTCACTTTTACCTTAATTTTGGTCCGGCCGGTTTCAGTGCCGGTATTGCGCGGGATGACAACGGCCTCGTTGGCCTGCTCCACCAGCTCATCAACCTGAATGGCGGCGGCCGACGGGCGCTCCAGACCCGCGCTCTCGGTGAGAGGACGGTACTCGGGGGCCACCTCGCGGGGGCGCGTGTGCTGGAGCCACAGCAGGCGGCCGGGGCGCAGCTCATCGGTGCGGGCGAGGCGGTTTTTGGCATAGATGGCCTTCTGGCGCATGCCGTATTTCTGGGCTACGTCGAATATTTTTTCGCCGGGCTGCAGCACGTGGTATTCCACCGCGCCCGCGTCGCGCTTGGTTTCGAAGAAGTAGGGCCGGCCAGCAATGGCGGCATCGAAGCCCGTGAGCTCGTTGTGTTTCAGGAATTCGCCGAGGCGCTGGTTGGCACGGCGGGCCAGGTCGGGTAGGGTTTCGCCGGGCAGGGCCACTAGGGCGCGCAGGTTGTTGATGCGGACCTCGGCCGAATTAGCGGCCACGGTGGGCATATTTAGCAGCTCGCCCTGGCTTTGTAGGCGCTGGTTGGCCACCATGCCGGCGGCCTGGGTGATGTCGCCCACCGGCACGATGAGCGTGTAGGGTCTATCGGCGGGCACCGTGGGGGCCAGCAACCAGTGGTTGTGCGCGGCCAGCGCGGCCGAGTCGACGTGCAGCGTCAGGGCCTGGGCGTAGAGCGACTGCCCGGCCACGGCCGGAAACTCCTGGAGGCGCAAAGCTGGCTGGGGGTTCTGGCCGCAGTAGGGCTCAAACGCCAGCTTGTGGGCCAGGAACATCAGCACGTAGGGCGACGTGGTTTCCGTGACGGCCATTTGGGTGGCGTCGGCGTCGGTGGGCAGGGTGTAAGGTTTCACGCCGGCCGGGCCGGTATAGTAGCTCAGCAGCGCATTCAGCCAGTTGTGCAGCACGGCGTTGTTGCGCTGCAGGTAGCGGGCAGCGGCGCGGGTGCTGGCGGCCAGATGCTGGCGCTCGTCCACATCGGCGTTCACGGCCAGGCCCAGGCCGGTGGCGGTTTCCTGCTTTAGCTGCCAGTAGCCCACGGCCTCGTGGATGCTGCGGGCGTTGCCCTGCAAGGCGCTTTCCTGGAGGGCCAGGTAGCGAAAATCGAGCGGCACGCCTTCCTCCTGCAAAACGCGGTCGATGATGGGAAACGAGGCATCGGCCAAGTCAACGCGGGCCTGAAACGAGGGCTGGTGGCGGCGCAGGCCCTCAGCCCGCTGCTGCACCAGCCGCCGGGCCTCGTCGGTGAGCACGAGGTGCAGGCCAGCCACATCGAAGGCGGCGGGCACTGCGCTGGTGGGCTGGGTTGGGCTGATATTTTGGGCAGCTGCCGAGCCGGTCAGGGCCACAAGCAACAGCAAAAAGGCAATGGAATTTCGCATGAGCTACGCACGGGCGGGGCTACCAACGCGGCGGCTTCCAGCCCGGAAGCTACAAAGAACCTGATTTTTGGGGGAATATGCGACCGTTTCACCTCACCCCCCGGCCCCCTCTCC
>JALYUH010000499.1 GCA_030853985.1 Bacteroidota bacterium
CGCCATCTTCGGCAGACTTGGCGGGGCCGCTGGGAGCCTTGTCGCCGAATTTTTGCTCCCGCGTGCGCACACTATGGCCAAGCTCGAAGCTGCCTTCGTCTTCGAAACCGGGGCCCTGGGCCTGCTCGCCGACATCAACGTGGTCGTTGCCGCCCTGGGGGCTGGTTTCCGAGCCGCCGATGTGCAGGTTTTCGAGCTGGTCTTTCTGGTTGCTGCGCTCGGTGTAGCCGCGGGCCCCGATGTTGCGCTGGGCGCTGGGGTCGCTGCTTTCTTTGCCATTGCTTTGGCTTTCCTTGTACTCTTTTTCCTTTTCGAAAGCTTCGTTTTTAGCGATGCCGTCGGTAGCGGGTTCTTGCTGGTCAGAATTCATGGGCGGGCGAATAGGGTGAAGTGTTTTTGATAGTACGCAGCCGGGCCGGTTGCGTTTCGCCCGCCCGCCGGGCTATTGGCGGGCCTGGTCGTTCAGGCTCCAGTTGTGGGGGTAGTACTCCACCGCAAACCAGGCCGGCACGGCGGTGCGCCCCGCCTTTCGGAACTGGTTCACGTAGCCCACGCCAGTTTGGCCGCTGGCCGAAAAATCGGCCTCGTACCACTTCAATATTTCGGGTAGCTGCACCAGCCCGACTCCGGGGTTCACCAGCACATAGGCCGGGTTGGCGAGGGCCAAACGGGCCTGGATGTCCAGCTGCGCACCCAATTCCGCCCCGGCGTAAGCGATGCGGCGCAGGGGCGGGCAGCTTTGCGTGCCGCACACCAAGGCAAAGTGCAGGCGCGGGTCGTCGTAAATATGGCGCAGCTTGTCGGTCTCAATCTGGTCGAGGGTCAACTGCTCGCCGCCCACCCGGTGCAGGGTTTTGTTGAAGAAGCCGGGCATGTCCTGCACCGATTTCAGCGGGTAGTTGCGCACGATGTCGCCGATAACCAGCACGTTGTAGGCATTCAGGTAAAAGGCATACTGGTCGGGCGCACTCGCATGGGCAGCGTCAAAACCGGCAATCGTGAACAGCAGCGCATCGAGCTGGTCGGGGTTGCGCTGAATGGCGGCGTAGTTCACCCGGCCATTCTTGTTCACATGCTGCCGCAAAAAGGCGGTAGTCCGGGCCGTGAAAACGGCGGCCGGCGGGGCCGCCGCTTTTCTGGCGCGCTGGGCCCCGACAGGTAACGCGTGCAGCAGCACAACGGCTACAACCCAGAATTTCAGCGCAGTGAGGAGGTATTTCATCGGGTAGCGGGGTAGTTTATTATCCGAAACACCCGCAAGCTACTGCCCTTTTTTGCCCTCGGATTGTCGTTTTTTCGAGATTCCCAATCCGGGAACGCCGTTTTTTTCGCTTGCGAAGTGGACGCTGTTTTCCCCCGTTTTTCCCAGAATAATTCCCAAAATAGTTCTGCCAAAAAAGCCCCCGCTTCCGAAAAAACATTCGGGAGCGGGGGCCTGGAGGCCGGCCCAATTGCCGGGTGGTTATTTGCGGTCGTTTAGCGCCCAGTCGTAGGCGTAATAATCGACGGCGTAGGTGGCGGGAACGGTTTTACCATCACGGAACTGGTTGATGTAGGCGAGCCCAGTTTTGCCGGTGGCCTTGAAATCGGCTTCGTACCACTTAAAAATCTCCGAAATCTGCACTTTTTTGGCCGCGTCGTTCACCCGAATGAATTTAGGGTCCTGCAACACCTTGCGGGCTTGTATCGTGAGCTGGGCATCGACCTGGTTGCCCACAAAAGCCTGCCGGCTGAGGCGCGGGCAGCCTTTGGCGCCGCACACCAACGCAAAATGCACGCGCGGGTCGTGGAACGGCTCGCGCAGCTTCTTGGCCTCCAGGTCGTTGAGGGTCATTTTCTCGCCGGCCACGGTCACCAGGTTTTTGTCGAAAAAGCCGGGGATTTTCTGCACCGACTCGGCCGGATAGTGCGCTACTACCTGATTGATGACCAGCACATTGTACGCATTCAAATAAAAGGCTTCGCGGTCGGCAGCCGGCAGCAGCTTGGCATCGGTGGTTTCGTAGCGCTTCACCAAGGCTTTAATTTCAAGGGGATTACGCTTGATGGCTCCGTAGTTTACGTTGCCATTCTCATCCACAAACTTGGCCAGGTAGGCCGACGTGGCTTGTGGCAGCGCTACTGGTGGGGCCGCCACGGCGACGGCAGTGCCGCCGAGCAGCAAGGCAGCCGCCAGGGCCAGCCGGCGGGTCGAGCGGAGGGGAGCAATCAGGGAATTCAGCATCAGAAACGGGGAAAAGCGAATAAAAAAGGCTCCGAATTGTAAGGAACTACTGGGCAGTAGTCAATCATTGGGCCACAAACCTACGTACGTGGCGCAGTGGTTGGTGGC
>JALYUH010000534.1 GCA_030853985.1 Bacteroidota bacterium
GGCTGAGGTGGACAAGGTTTACCTCAGCGCTGCAGAACTGAGCTTGCTGGAGAAGGCCCTGCTCCCCTCTACGCTAGTGGCTACGCGGGATGCTTTCTTGTTCTGTTGCTACACGGGGTTGCGGCATTCGGACTTGGCAGAGTTGAACAAAGCCAACGTGCAGACCTGGGATGGCAGCCGCATCCTGCGGCTGACGCAGACCAAGACGCGCACAGCGGTCAGCATTTACCTCACACCTCCAGCGGCGGCGCTGCTGGATAAATACGAAGGGACGCGGGCGCACCTGCTACCGGCTTTCAGCAACCAAGTGATGAATCGGTACCTGAAGCGCATCGCGCAGCTGGCGGGGTTGCGGGAGATGGTGGAAGTGGTGACCGTCGAGGAAGGCAAGGTGGTGAAGCGCCAGCAGCCCAAGCACGAATTGCTGAGCATGCACACGGCGCGGCACACCTTCGCGGTACTCTCGCTGATGCGCGGGCTGCCGGTGGCCGTGCTGCAGAAGGTGCTGGGCCACGCCAAGATTCAAACCACGATGCTGTACGCCAAGGTGGTGGAAGATTTCCAGCACCAGGAGATGCGGCGGATATGGGAAGGCAGTGCAACGCCAGTGCCGACGGCGGTGCCCAACCCGGTTTGCGTGATTGAGACGGCGGTGGCGTAAGCTGCGCGGCAGCTATTTGCAGAAAAGCCCGGCTTGGATAGTACCAGGCCGGGCTTTCTTTTCTACGGAGGGCTGTCACTGTTCAGCGACTCAGGAGGATTGGGCGGGCGGCCATTCGTCGGTCAGCCCGGTATGCAGCGCCGTGAGCACCTGCAGGCAGGTAGTGAGCGCAGCTCCCTGCTGACTCAGCGCCTTTGCCAACGGGCTGCGCTCGCCCAGCGCCCGTTGGTCGGCAAGCAGCGCCAACACCCGCGCTAGCACGGGGCCGGCCGCCAGCATCTGCCCCATTTGCCGGCCCAGGACCCGCGCACCCACCAGCAGCATAAAGTTGGTGGCCGTGGCCGTTTCGTTCTCGTCGAACAAGTCCAGGTGCTCGGTATAGATGTCGTCCGCAATGAGGTTAAAATAGCCCTCCACCAGGTTCCACACGTCGGTGGCATCCTTGCCACGTTTCTCGGGGCGGTCCTGCCAGGCGATGAGCTTGAGCACGGCGATGCCCGGGAGGGTGACAACCCGCCATGCTTCGCCGGCTTCGGTCGTGAGGGTGGCCGCCTCGGCCAGCACTTCCGAGAACCCCACCGTGGAGATGCGCTCCATGCCCCGACCGGTCAGGTAGACGTCGCCGGCTTCGTCGGCAATGGCCCCGAAGGGCATCAGGTCCACGGGCACGCTGCCGGAGCTGCCGGGGGCGTGGTAGTGCAGGCAGAAGGCGCTGTGCCGGGTTTGCGTAAAGTTTTCGTGCGCGATAAGCCAGGCCAGCAGGGTTTCGTACTCGGCCGTGTTGTTGATGAAGACGGCCAAGTCTAAATCCTTGGTCATACGCCGCTCCGGGGCGTGGTACACCTGGCTCATCCAGATGTCCCGCGCCACCGCCCCGACCACGTAAAAGTCAATGCCAAGGTGTGCAAAACCGCGCTGCAGCGCGGACATGGCGGCACTCATACCCGCCGGCTGCAGGCGCTCAGGCGAGATGGGAAAGATATTGCTCATGCAGCAGCTTGGCCACCTCGTGGTTGCGCGGGTCGGTTGTTAGGAGAAGGTCAGCATAAGCAAGCAGCGGGCTTACGGCCCGGCTCTGGGGCCGGTGCTGAAAGGAGGTTGTTTCAAAGGGCATCAGCACTTCTACTTTGCCGCTCTCGTCGGGCACCAGCCGGAACCTACGCATGAGCTCGCCGCGGCTGGCGGTGCTGTAGAGCGTGAAGTACTCCGGCAGCAGGTAGCCATCGAGCAGCAGGTGAGCGGCCGGCTCGCCGCCCCACCACGAGTCGGTGCCTAATGGTACCTCCTGCCAGCCGTTTCGGCTGGTGTCGGCGTCCAGCCAGCGGTAGCGGTGGGGCAGCAGCTTGGGCCGCACGGTTTCGCCGTAGCCTTCCACCCAACGCCGCAGCACCTGCGGGGCATCCAGCCAGCGCCGGTGGTCGCCCTCCTCGCGCAGCAGCCCTAGCTGGCGCAAATCGGCCAGCACGGCACTGACCGACCCCAGGGCCAGGCTCGCCTCATCGGCCAGCGTCCGGTACGGGGCTTGCAGCAGTTCGGGCCGGTTGAGCAGGTGGTAGAGCAACCGCAGCCCCGTGCGCCGGAAGGCGCGCCGGGTTTCGCCGCGCTCGGCAGCGGGTGGCCGCCTCCCCTGAATCAGAATCAGCAAGGCGGGGTCGGCCGACTGCAGGTACGCATTGCCCACGGTATCGAGGTAATACACGCCCTGCTGCTGCAGCGCCTGCCCAATGGCCGGCGAGATGTACGGGCTCACGACCACCCGGGGCAGCTGGCCTGGCCGCACCGAAGCCTTTAGCAGGCCCAGGGTTTTGAGATGCAAGGCGGCTTTCACATCCACCAAAAAGGCATTCGGGCCAATCAGCAGCTGCCCATCCGCGCCGGGGAGCGGGCTACCGGGCACATTCGGGTGCTGGTGGTCCAGCCGGACGGGTTGCCCAATCAACTGCTCCAGGGAATAGGTGGCCCGGTCGATGGTGCTGACGGTAAAGGTTTGCTCGGGCAGAATGTTCATTTTTTATTGGTGTTCAGTATTTGTGAACACTCAAAAATAATGAACACTCCGGCAGAAAGCAAGGAAGTTGGATAAGAGAGATGCCGGCGGCAGACGGCGAAAGAAAGGGCAGCCTCGGGCCAGCTATGGGCGAAGTACGGGCGAGCCCCGGTTGGTCACCGGGTGGAGGTTCCGTTAAGGGCGCGGGAAACCTCGGTTTCATCGAGGCCGGTGAGCTGGCAGAAGTCGCGCACAGACACCAGGGCCCCGGCCGGCTTGCCGGCGGCCTCGCGGGCGCGGCGGACCAGGCGCTTGGCGGCGTCGTAGCTGCGGCCGGTGAGCTGGGCCACGTCTTTGGGATAGATGCAGATACGTGGCATGGGGTGAGCGGGCGCAAACCGGGCTAGTGTGGGCGCGGCACTTGGTTAGACAAAAATAGTAGATGAATTTTGGTTCACCATTGAGCGCAGGGCCATTTAAGTGGGTCAAGCGGCAAATACATTCATCCTTTTTATCAACTCTTTTTTCTTATGGCACAGCAAACCGGTATTTTGGGCATTCAGGGCACCGTTGGGGGCCTCGTGTTTGCCAAGGACGGAAGCATCCGGCAGAAGCCGGCTTCCAACAAAGCCAAGTACATGACGGCGGCCAGCATGGCCCGGACGCGTGAGAACACGGCGGAATTTGGCCAGGCGGCCAAATACAGCAAAGTGCTGCGCGACTCGTTGGGCGTGGCTATTGCCTCGGCCAGCGACAGCCGCGTGGCCTCGCGCCTCACCAAGCTGATGCGGGAGGTTATCGGCCTGGACGACACGAATGACCGAGGCCAGCGCGTGTTCGACTCCTCGAACTCGGCTCCGCTGCTCGGCTTCAACTTCAACGCCGGCGCGGGCATCGGGCAGACGATGTACTTCCCCTTCCAAGTGACGGGCGACGCCGCGGACGTGACGCTGAGTATTCCGGCACTGAATCCGGCTTCTGACATCGCGGCTCCGCAGGGCACGACGCACTTTGAAGTGGTCTTCGCGGCTTCGTCGCTGGATATGGAGACGTTGACCTTCACCAACGCCGTGGTGGCTGCCCCGCTGGGCATTCTGGCGGTGAATAGCGTGGCCCTGGTGAACCAGGTGGTGGCAGCCAGCTTCCCGGCTGCGCCGCCCGCGGCCAACCTGGTGGTGGGCGTGGTGGGCATCAACTTCTATCAGCAGGTGAACGGCAAGTTCTATCCACTCAATAACAACAGCACCAACCCGCTGGCCATTGAGTACGTGGCCTAAGCTGCGGGAACGAAACGGCCGACCGGCAGCGGTTGGCCGTTTTTCTTTTCACCTCTCCCATTCCCCATCATGCCACTGACCGGGTACCAATTGCAATACAAGCGGCGCATGAAAAAAGCGCTGGCCTTGCGGGCGAAGGCCGACCGGCGGGCCCGTCATCTGGTGGCACGCCTGATTACGGCGCTCACGCAGGGGGAAACGGCCGCCGACCACATCGGACGGATTAACGCGCTTTACGGGACCGGAATGAGCCTACGCACCGACCTAGTAGATGGCTATCGACTGGCCGGCACGGCGGCGGCCCTGGACCAGATTGCCACCGCGAGCCTGGGTGGGGCCCCGGACGCGGTGTTTGTGAACCTGCCCGTTGACGCGGGCGATGCCATGTTTCCGCCCGATGCGGACCTGGATTAACTCTTTTCTAACCTTTAATTCTAACTCATTATGGCACTTACAGCCTATCAGACCCAATTTAAGCGGCGCATGAAGCGCGCTACTAGCCTGCGGGCCAAAGCTGATGCAAAAGCCCGGCGCTACACTAAACTCCTGGCCGATTCCATTGGCGCGGCCGAGGACGCGGCCATGCAGATGGACGCGCTCAACCAGATTTACGGCGTGGATGTGAGCACCTACACGC
>JALYUH010000047.1 GCA_030853985.1 Bacteroidota bacterium
TTGGCGACCTCGGCACTGATTTGCCGCTGCTCATCGGCGTGATTGCCGCTTCGGGCATCGATAGCGCCTCGGTGCTGGTGATGTTCGGGCTGATGCAGGTGCTGTCCGGCCTGTGGTACCGCATGCCCATGCCGGTGCAGCCGCTCAAGGCCTTCGCGGCGCTGGTGATTGCCCAGAAGCTACCCGGCCGGGTCATTTTCGGCGGCGGGTTAGCCATTGGCATCAGCATGTTTCTTCTGTCGATAACCGGGCTCATTGATGGGCTGGCGCGGCTGGTGCCCAAGGCCGTGGTGCGCGGCATCCAGTTTGGGCTGGCCTTGCAGCTGGCCACGCTGGCCCTCACCAAGTACGTAGGCTCGGATGGCGCGGCGGGCTACGCGCTGGCGGCGGCGGCTTTTGCGGTCACGGTGGTGCTGTTTGGCAACCGGCGCTGGCCGGCGGCGCTCCTCGTGATTGCGCTGGGTGTAGCTTACGCGCTGGTATTCAAGCTCGATTTTGCCACGGCCCGGAAGGCCGTGGGCCTGCATCTGCCCACCTGGCACCTGCCCCAAACGGCCGATATTCTGACTGGAGCCGTGCTGCTGGCGCTGCCCCAGATTCCGCTGTCGCTGGGCAATTCGGTACTGGCCACCAAGCAGATATCCCAGGACTTGTTTCCCGAGCGGGAGCCGCTCACGGTTAAAAAAATCAGTTTCACCTACGCGCTGATGAACTTGGTGAACCCATTTTTCGGGGGCTTCCCGGTGTGTCACGGGTCGGGCGGCATGGTGGGGCACTATGCGTTTGGGGCGCGCACGGGCGGCTCGGTGGTCATTTACGGCGGCATCTTTCTGGTGCTGGGCCTGTTTTTCAGCCAGGGTTTTGCCGATGTGGTGCAGATATTCCCGCTGCCGGTGCTGGGCGTGCTGCTGCTGTTTGAGGCGCTGTCGCTGGCCACGCTGCTGCGCGACATCAGCGCCCAGCGCGCCGACGTGCTGGTAGCGCTGCTGGTAGGCCTGCTCTGCGCCGGGCTGCCCTACGGCTACTTAGTGGGCCTGATTGTGGGCACGGCCCTCTACTACGCCATGCAGCGCGGCTGGGTGGGGCTGGGGAAACAAACCCACATCTAAAAACAGCTTCACAGCGCGTATTGTGTTAGCAACACGGTATTGGCGGCCCGCTGGTACCAATCGTTGTGCACCAGCTCCAGCGAATTTACCTCGAATGAGCCGAAAGGATGGTGCTGGTATTGCGCGAGTTTTTTCAGGAGTGCGGGGCCATTGTGCAGCTTGCTTCTGAAGCGTAGCACGGTGCTGTGGGCCGTCTGAATGCTGTAGCGCTGGTCGATGGACTGCTGGAGCCCCAGCCGTTGAATGGCGGTCTGGCGCATGGCGTCGTAGTGCGCTTGCAGGTTCAGATTCATGCAGAAAGAAAGCGGCTGAGGTTGCCGAAAGATACTCGACGCCCCAGGCACAGCGGCGCGGCACCGCCGATGCCAGCCCCAAAGCGCGAGGGTAGCATCACTCGGCGGCCGGCAGGCCTCCTAACTTGTTTCAAATGAGCCCCGCCCTTCTCGGCCCGGTTTCGGCGGGCCAATGGGCTTGCAACTGGGACCACCGGCTTCGGCCCACTGGGGCCGGGAAACTCACGGTAGCGCGTCTGTTCGGGAGTTGCACCCGATTCCCTTTTAATCTTTACCCAAGCCAAAGCCCGGATTAAAAACCGTCCGCTGATTGAAGGAAATCAAACCGAGAACCAACGGGGCAGAGTTATGAGCGGGAGGTTTAACGCGCAGGGGCAGGGCTTGACCCTACTCGGCCAGCGCCGGCGCGGCCTCATTCGCCTTGCGCAGCGGCAGCTCCGGCACCAGCAGCGTGAGCAGCAGCCCAGCCACGACGAGCATAATATCGACCACGTACACCCGCTGAATGGCCGTAGCGAAGGCCGCCCGCACCACGGGGTCGGCCGCGCCGGCGGTGGCGGCGGGCACGGCGGGGCCTTCGGCTACCACAGCCGGGCGGTAGGCGGCGGGCGTTTGGGCGGCGGCCGGCAAGCTATGGGCCAGCGTGAAACTCAAGACCGCGCCCAGCGCCGAGGCGGCCAGCGCGCCGCCAATCTGCCGGAAAAACTGGCTGGCCGACGTGGCCTGGCCCATCAGGGCGGGCTCGGTGGCGTTTTGCACGGCCAGGGTGTAGAGGGGCATGGTGGGGCCGAGGCCCAGCCCGCAGATGGCCAGGTAAATGAGCACTTGATGATACTGCACCGTGGGCGGCATGCTGGCCAGCAGCCCCAGGCCCAGCAGCAGCAGCCCGAGGCCGCCCAGCATCCAGCGCTTGTAGTGGCCGAAGCGCGATACCATTTGGCCGGCCAGCATCGAGCCCGCCACCACGCCCAGCGAGAGCGGCATCAGGCTGGCCCCAGCCCGCGTGGCCGACTCGCCCAGCACGTTCACCATAAACAGCGGCTCGAAGATGATAACGCCCAAAAACGCCCCACCCATGCAGAACAGCGCCGCGTTGGCCGACCGAAACACCGGGTTCCGGAACAAGCCGAAGTTGAGAATCGGGTTTTCGTGCCGCAGGCTGCGCCCCACGAATAGCGCCAGCGATGCCACCCCCCCGGCCAGCAGCCCCAGCGTGACGGCCCCCGCCCACGGGTACTGCGCCCGGTTGAGCTGCAAGGCCACCACCAGCGGCCCCAGCCCGGCCATGAGCAGGGCGGCCGAGAGGTAGTCGAACGGCTTGGGTTCGGTGCGCGGGCGCAGCGGCGGCATCTGGGTGATGATGAACCAGAGGGCCAGCGCGCCCAGCGGTAGGTTCACGTAGAACACCAGCCGCCAGCCCTCCACCCCGGGAATCAGGCCCGAGCCTTTATCCGTGAGAAACCCGCCCAGTAGCGGCCCCAGCACCGACGATGTGCCAAACACCGCCCCCGTGTAGCCCTGGTAGCGCCCCCGCTCGGCCGGCGCAAAAAGGTCGGCGATGATGATGAAGGCCATCGCAAACAGCCCCGCCCCGCCAAAGCCCTGAATGGCCCGAAACACCACCAGCTGCGTCATGCCATCGCCCAACAGCGGCAGCGGGCCAAACTCGCCCGCCAGCCCGCACAGCCCCGAACCGACCAGAAAGATGCTCACGGCCACAATCTCAATCGTGCGCCGCGAGTACATATCAGCCAGCTTGCCGTAGATGGGCACCAGCGCCGTACTGGCCACTAGGTAGGCCGTGGCCACCCAGGTAAAGCGGTCGAGCCCGTGCAAATCGGCCACGATGCGCGGCAGGGCCGTACTCACAATGGTCTGGTCGAGCGCGCCCAGAAACATCGCCAGCAGAATGCCGGCGAAGGTGAGCATCTTCTGGCGGTGGGTGAGGGTTTCGGTTAAAATCAGGGGCGGGTGTAGTTCAATGGATGAGAATCCTATGCAATGGTCAGTATGCTCGTTCGGCAATCGGCCAGTCCAGCCCCCCTCTACGGACATAGCCGGGA
>JALYUH010000339.1 GCA_030853985.1 Bacteroidota bacterium
CCGGAGCACCAGCCGAGTGGCACAATGCGGAGGTGAACGAAAAGGACGGAAGCAGGAAAAATATTGACAATCAAAAGGTATTGAGCGGCCGGCGGGTAGATTGCTGAATTGCTTTTTTGATTCTGCCTAACTTGTACCGGGTTTATTTTCGGCGGGCCGGGGGCACTATCCCCGGCGGTGAGCGTTTGGAAGTAATCCTGCCGGCCGCGAAGCTTATCGCGCCGCCCGGGCCTGTTGCCGTGTATCGACATTCTATGAAGCAAATCGTAACGATGGTGTGCGTTTTTCTGGGGCTGCTGAGCAGTCGCCCCGGCGCGGTGCATGCCCAAACCAAGCCCGTGCCCGCTACGCCAGCTGCCACTCCGGCGGCGGCGGCCCCGCGCTACCAGCCCGGCAAGCTCTCGACCGACCCGGCCCAGTACATTGCTGACGTGCAGGCCATGATGGCCAGTACCAACAATGTCGGCGCGCGCGTTGTCGCGGCGCGTTTTCGGGAGTTGTGGGCTTCAAATAGCCTCACGGCATCGCAGCAGGCCCGCATTGTGGCCATTTCGCAAACCATGCTGGCCAAAAAGTTCCGGCCCCGGCCGCACTTCGAAACCCTGTTCAACGCCCTGGTGAACGGCAAGCAGCGCGCCAAGCTGAGCGATGCCCAGATGGACCAGTTCCTGGAAGTGCTGACGCAGACCCTGGCCAACGAAGCGCCGGCCGAAGCCGACCTTTTTCTGAGCAGCGCCAACCGCTTTTTCAACGGCGGCTATCTCTACCGCACCGGCTATAATTCGCTGCGCGCCGTGAATGGCACCATCTCCTTCGCCTACACGCCGCTGGCCGCGCCGCAGTCGAACCTGGAATTTGGGGCCACTGCCCCGGCTCCCAAAGAAGCCCCGCTGCCCGCCGCGCCCAAGCTCACCGCCAAAAAAACGGTGGCCGCCGCCAAGCCGGCCACCAAGCCCGCGCCCAAAAAGAAGAAAGCCAGCAGCAGCGGCTGGGACACGTCCGACCTGTGGTCGTCGCCGTCCAACAGCGGCTGGGGCGATACTTCGGACGATGGCTGGGGCGCACCCGCCAAAAAGAAGCCCGCCCCGGCCAAAAAGCCGGTGGCCAAAACGGGCGCTAAGCCGGCAACCCCGGCGGCAGCGGCGGCAGCGGCTGCGCCGGCCGCCCAATCGTCGGGTTTCGACCAGCCGGCGGCTTTCACGCCCTCGGCCCTGCCGTATGACGAGTACACGCCGCCGCCCGTGCGCGGGCCGGTGCTGAAGGTGGAAAACGCCGATATGTTTATGGCCACCGGGGGCGACTCGGTGTTCATTAAGAAAGTGAGTGGTTCGGCGGTGTTCAACAGCCACCGCTTTGTGGCCACGGGCGGGCAGTTCGTGTGGTCCATCCGCACCAACCTGGTAACGGCCGATATGGGGGCGTTCGACTTCGACCTGACCAAGCCCGAGTTCACGGCCCAGCCCGTGACCGTGAGCTACCCCTACCTGCTGGAAGCGCCGGTGAAAGGCGCGCTTAGCTACAAGAGCGTGCGCCGCAAGCCGGGCCAGGTCGATACCGGCTACCCGCGCTTCATCTCGCTCACCAACGATGCCCAAATCAAGAACCTGGGGCAGAATATCCGGTACCGGGGCGGCTTGTCGATGGCGGGCTTCAAGGTGCTGAGCGCGGCGCTCGACGGCTCGCTTTCGAACCTGACGGTGAGCGTGGAGGGCAAGCCCAAGTTCCGGGCCTCGTCGCGGGCCTACGTGCTCGGCGACTCCGTTATTACGGCCAGCCGGGCGGGCATTACCATTTATGAGGGTGCGAAGGACTCGATTACGCACCCCGGCGTAACGCTCAAGTATCTTAAAAACCAGCAGCAGCTCAAGCTTTCGCGCGAGGAGGGCCTCTACAAAAACACGCCCTACAGCGACTCCTATCACCAAATCGAAATCCGGACCGAGGCCCTGAACTGGGACCTGCGCCAGTCGTCGCTCGACTTCGCGGTGCTTTCGGCCAAAAACCAGCAGTCGGCCGATTTCGAGAGCAAGGAGTTCTTCACCAACGACCGATACCAGCAGCTCAAAAGCATCAACCGCCTGCACCCGCTCCAGATGCTGGTGGGCTACAGCCAGGCCCACGGCAACCTGAAAACCGTGAACGTGAGCAACCTGGCCACCGACCTGGGCACCAGCGAGGCCAACATGCGCAGCGCCATGTCGGGCCTGGCCCGCGACGGCTACGTGGCCTGGAACTCCCAAACCGGCGATGTCACCATTCTGCCCAAGGGCACGCACTACGTGGCTTCGGCCCGCGATAAAAAGGACTACGACCACATCGCCATCAAGTCGCTGGCGGGCTCGGGCAAAAACGCCACCCTCAACCTGAATACCAACGAGTTGACGGTGCGCGGCGTGCAACGCTTCAACTTCTCCGACGACTCGGCCACGGTGTACGTGCGGCCCGATAGCGCCATTATCCGCATCGGGCAAGACCGGAACATCACTTTTGGCGGCACGGTGGTGGCGTCGGCCATGCGCTTTAAGGGGCGCAATTTCAAGTTTGACTACAAGGGCTTTTACGTCGATATGGCGAAGATTGACTCCATCGTCATTCGCAGCGAAACCAAGGATAAAAGGGGCCGGCCCACCGGCAAAAAGGCCGATTTCGCCCTCACCAACAAGGGCTCCGTAAGCACCGGCCGCCTCTACCTGAACGACCCTAAAAACAAGTCGGGCCGCCAAAAAATGGCCCAGTACCCGGCCTTCGATTCGAAGAGTGGGGCCAACGTGTATTTCCGTAAGCAGGACGTGCTGGGCGGGGCCTACGACTCGACCATGGTGTTCGATATTCCGCCCTTTAAGCTGG
>JALYUH010000078.1 GCA_030853985.1 Bacteroidota bacterium
GGAATACCAGGACCTCAAGCAGCATTTGGAGGACACCAGGCTCGAAACCCTGCGCACCGCCAAGCAGCAGGCCAAGGCCCTTTTGGTGAACACCAACCAGCAAATTGAAGCCACCATTGGCGAAATCCGGCGCGGCAACGCCGATAAGGAAGTGAACAAAGCCGCCCGCGAGAAGCTCGAAACCTTCGTCAAAAAGGAGCTGCAAATTGAGCCGCCCAAGCCCAAGGCCACCCGCGAGCGCGCCGTTGCCGGAGCCCTGCAGGCCGGCGACAAAGTAGCCCTGTTCGGTCAGGATGGCCACGGCGAAGTCATCAGCGTGAAGGGCCAGACCGCCGAAGTACTGTTTGGGGGTATGAAAACCCTGACCAAGCTTAGCCAGCTCGAAAAGCTGGGCCGGGCCGAAATCCGTGAGCGCGAGCAAGCTGCCAAAAGCAAAGCCGGCCGGCTAAGCGGCGGCAGCACCAGTAGCGGCGGCAACAGCGTGAACATCACCGACCGCATGGCCGGCTTCAGCCCCACGCTCGACCTGCGCGGCGAGCGCGCCGAAGACGCCCTCACCAAAACCATGAGCTTCGTGGACGATGCCGTGATGCTGGGCATGCCCGAAATCAGGTTCCTGCACGGCCGCGGCAACGGCGTGCTGCGCCAGGTGGTACGCGACTACCTGCGCTCGCAGCGCGCCGTGGCCAGCGTAGCCGACGAGCACGCCGACCGCGGCGGCGACGGCGTCACCATCGCCGTGCTGAAGTAGCGCGAACTTGCAGTTCGCGTCCCCGACCGAAACCCGAACGGCCCGGGGCGCGGACTACAAAGTCCGCGCTACTACTTCCACGCTTTGTTAGCGGGCTGCTAAAGTCCTTTAGAAAACAAGGCAAACCCAGGTCTGAACAAGGCCTGGGTTTGTTTTTGGGCATAATACAGCCGATTTCAAGGCCAAATTTCCCGAATTGAAAAGTCTGACGCATAAAAATATTGATTAGCCTATAGCTGCGGATAGTGGTAGGTTTGCTGCGCGTCCCGAACAGAAGCGCCGCCATCACCCCAACCTTTCCGCCTGATGAACCCCCAAACCACCATCCCGAACCCGCCGCAAACGTCCGCCGCTTTCATCGGCGCATCCTGGGCGGCGCTGCTCGTGGGCTTTGCCGCCTTCAACATTGGCCTCTGGAATGCCCCGATGGCCCTGAATGAGAAAGGCTACTATTTCACGGTGCTGATGTACGGCCTGTTTGCGGCCATTTCGGTGCAGAAAAGTGTGCGCGACCGTCTCGAAGGCATTCCGGTTACCAACCTGTACTATGGTATCAGCTGGATATCGGTGCTGCTCACGGTGCTGCTGCTGGCCGTGGGCCTCTGGAACGCTACGCTCACGCTCAGCGAAAAAGGCTTCTATGCGATGGCCTTCGTGCTGAGCTTGTTTGCCGCCATCGCCGTGCAGAAAAACACCCGCGATACATTGAAACGCGGAGCCGCGGAGCCGGCTAGCTTCGAATAGCGCCGAGTAGCTAGCACTTCAACATAAAAAAGGCGGCCCCCGATTCGGGAGCCGCCTTTTTCGCTTCTAACGTTAGTGATTACTGCACCACGACGCGGCTCGTTTGCACGGCCTCGGGCGTGGTTACCTGCACCATATACAGGCCGGCTTTCAGGGTCGTCGCGTCGATGGTCAGGTCGGTGCCGTTCAGGGGCTGGGTCTGGGTGAGCACCACGCGGCCGGTAACGTCGCGCAGCACCACGGTAGCGGTGCGGGCCGAAGCGCCGTTGGCCAGGTGCAGCTGGAAGCTGCCGCGCGTGGGGTTGGGGTAGGCCTGCAGGGTATTGGCCTGAATGCTGCCGGCTTTGGTGGCCAGCACGAGGCGGCACACCACGATGCCGGGCACGTTCTGCTCGGCAATGCGGGCGGCGTACTCCTGGTAGTAGCGGTTAGTTACTTTGGCATCGTGCACCACCAGGGTGTTTTCGTCGTTCTCAGTATCGGCCGAGGCCGTCCAGTTGTGCGAGCCCACGAATACCGTGGGGTCCGACTGGCTGGCACCGGCATCCACAATCAGGGTTTTGTGGTGCATAATGCCACTCACGCGCTTCAGCACCAGGCGGTTGCCCAGGCCCACCTGCATCAGGCGGAAGGCAAAGCCGGCAACGCCGCTGGTGTCGTTCACGAGGCCGTCGGAGCAGGCCGCAATGTTGCGGGTAATAACCTGGTTGGAAATGGCGCGGGCCAAATCGGCGCGGGTAATCAGCATCGACTCAAAGTGCAGGTCGTTGTCGGCCGAGGCGATGGCCGTCAGCAGGCGGGCGTTCACGTTGTCGGTCGGCGAGAAGTACGACTCCACCTTGCGGCCGCCAATGCTGAGGATGTGCGGGGTGTTGTCGGTTTTGCGCGAGCCGAAGATGATGGTGCCGGCTACGTCGGTGGTCGAGCCCCACATCTCATTAAATTCCACAGCGTACACGCGGGCCAGGGCCTGGTCCTGAATGGCAATCACGTTGTTGCGGTCGGAGGCGAGCTGGGCCGCAGTCCAGTTCATCGAGCCCGTCCACACCCAGGGAATATTGGGGTTGGAGTTCTCGGCATCGATAATCACAAACTTGTTGTGCATGATGCTGCTGCCGCTGCTGCCGGCCTGGGCCGGACGGGCAATGCGGGGAATGGTGGTGGGCAGCTGGCCCACGCTCACGTTGGCGTTGTCGTCTTCGTAGATGAGACGCACGCGCACGCCGCGGTTCTTGGCGGCAATCACGGCATCGCGAATAATGGTGCTGTTCCAGTTATAGATGGCAATGTCCAGGGTCTGGGTGGCGCGGCCGATGTAGCGGGCCAGCGTGTCGGCGGCGCTGCCGTTGGGCGTATACACCGAAGCGTTGCCGGGCAGGGCCAGGGTGGCATCCACTGGGTTGTTGAAGTAGTTCTTGATGACGCCCGACGACAGCGAAGCTGTAATCATGGGCACCACGCGCGACTCCGAGCGGCCCACGCTGTTCACCGAAACGGCCTGCACGTAGTAGATGGTGCCGGGCAGCAGGCCGGTCAGGGCCTGGCTGTGGGTGGTGGTGAGGGCCGTATTGCCGGGCACTGTCGTAATCTGGGTACCGGTAGCATTGGGCACTGTGGCAAACGACAGCTGGGTGCTACCCGTGTTGCTGGTCGTGAACGACACCGTGAAGCCCGACGTGCTGATGTTGCTCGGTACCGGCGTGGTCGTCAGGTTGGGGGTCAGACCCTGGATGAAGTCGGCGTACTTGCGGTTCAGCAGCTGGTAGCCGCCGGTGGTCGAAGTGGCCGAAGACGAGTACTGGCTCATGATACCGATGGCATCGAACGTGCCGGTGGGGCTGGGCTTGCCAATGAGGCCATCAGCGCCGTTGGAGTTGGTGGGCACGTAGGTAACGAGGGCCGCGCTGTTGTTGAGGCGGTAGGTAGTGTTGGCCGTGAACGACGACACCGTGCCGCCCCCCGTCGTGTTCACCGACGTCAGGCCATTGATACGTACTAGCTGGCCTTCATACTGTTCGGCGTAGGCCGACGTTGCCTGGGCAGCGGTAAACACCGCCGGGGCCGGTACCGGCCGGTTGCCGGCCAACACGGTTAGCGAAATGATGGGGTCGACTTCGAGCAGGCCACGGTACATTTTCAGGCCGCCGGTTACTTCAATGCTGTCACCGGGAACCAGCTGCGAAACCAGTGGCCCCGTAGCGCCGCCCGTAGTGTATACCCCAATGCCCGCCGTGCCATCCTGAATGTAGCGGATGATGCTCACCGTCGAGCCCAGCTCGTCGCCGTTAGTCACGATGCCGCGCACGGTTACCGTCGGGCCGGCGGTGGTATTCGTAGTTGGGGCCAAGGCCCGGGCCGCAGCAATGGTAATAGCCGTCTGGGCCGCTACCGGGCCGCCTGCGAGCACGCCCGCCAGTAAAGCCAGCAGAGTAAATTTCTTCATGTTTAAACAGGGATGAATGGGAATGAAATAATATTACGAGAGCCGAAGCCGAATGACAAAGATGCTGAATTTCAACGGAACCTGCCTGCGTTCGCCCAGACCGATTCCAGCTGCCACAAGGTTGTTGCGGTTGGGACGGAGACATGCTCAACTGCCAAAAAATTCAACCAGCCGCAAACTTCATGGTTTGGTAATCGGTCGGTTAGCAAGGATGGCTGCCCAAAAAACAGGGACTGGCCCCGGTTCGAAAACCAACATTTTCTCCGCTGCTGTTGCGCGACAACGGTCTGGCCGGGCCAATTTGCCGGGCTGCCTGCCTCAGGCAGCATGCGGCTAAATTGTTTCCCCCCCGGTGGGCGCGATATTCCGGAGCCGCCGGCCCCGACCGTCGCGCCCGCCGGCGCGGCCGCAACGAAGGCCTGCCTTGGCCAGGGCTAGTT
>JALYUH010000086.1 GCA_030853985.1 Bacteroidota bacterium
CCCTGGAATTTTCTTGTGTCACCACCCGAAATTTCCGGTTGCGGTGGTTCGGGCGGGCGGGTGCAACCCGCCCCTACACGATTAAATACGAAATTAGCGGGTTGAGCGGGCTGCGGCGCAGGGCGTAGTTGGCCACGCCGAATACCTCGTCGAACGCTAGCGTTTCGCCGGGGAATTCGGGGCAATTGAGCTCGTCAAATGCGACCACGGCGCCCTTCGTCAAGCGCGGGCGGATGGCTTCGAGGCAGGCCCTGGTGGGGGCGTAAATGTCGAAGTCGAAGTAGGCAAAGGCGATGATGGTTTCGGGGTGGTCGCGCAGGTAGCGGGGCACGGTTTCGGTGGCATCGCCGGCCACCAGCTCAAACTTGCGCTTGTGCGGAATGGGGCTGTCGGCCTCGTGCAGGGCCAGAATGTCGGTGAGCTGGCGCTGGTAGTCGGCACTCACGCCGTAGTCGCCGGCCTTCACGCGGTCGCCGTCCTTGGCATCGACCGACGGGAAGCCACCAAACGTATCGAAGCCGATGATTTTGCGGTTGTAGTTGAAGGGCTCATAGATGCCGCGCAGCGCGTGCAACAGGGCTAGGTTTTGGCCCCAGCGCACCCCAAACTCCATGGCCACGCCGTGCACCGGAACGATGTGCTGGTAGAGCTCGGCCATAAACAGCAGGCGCGAAAACGTTTGGCGGTTTAGGTACAAGCCCAGGTTGCTCAGCAGCTCAGTGTTGGGAATGGGCGACTCGCGCAGGCCCTGGGCGAAGTTTTCGCGGCGCAGCTGCTCGGCGGGCAGCGCCCCGCTAAGCACGGAGATGGGGGAGGACATGATAATTGTTCGTTATTCGTTGTCAGTTGTTAGGGTCAATTATCGTTGAAGAATTACGGTGTTCACTCACAACTGATAGTTAGCAACCAACAACTACATAGGTTGAAGAAACGCCACCACGCTGCGGCCCAGCCCCACGCCGGCCATCGCCTCGTAGTAGGCGGCCACGGCCGGTAGCGTAGCCGTGCGCAGCAGGAAATTGTCCTGCTCGAGGCGCGCCTGGTGGGCTGCTTTACCAGCGCTTTTATCCATCACGTAGTTGGTGGCGGGGTTGAAGAGGTTGAGGTCAATGGGCTGGTCGCCAAGAATTTTGGCTGTGCGCCAGCCGGTGGCGTTGGCGAGCTTGCGCAGGCCCTCGGCCCCAAAATACGAGAGGTGGTCGGGCAGGGCCACCCAGAAGGGGCGGTCGATGTGGCCGGCGGCCAGCAGGTGTTGTTGCAAGGGCGAAAAATCGTTGGGCACGTCCACCAGGAGCACGCCGCCGGGGCGAGTGAGGGCGCGGCAGCGGCGCAATAGCTCGGTGGGGTCGAGCACGTGTTCGAGCACGTTGTCGAGCCAAAGCACGTCGAACTGCCGCCCTTCGGTTATCAGCTCCTGGAGGCCGTGGTAGAGGTCGCCGGCGCGCAGGCGGCCCCGTAGGCCGGGGTGGAACTGCTCCAGGCTGAAGCTGCTGAAATCAAGCCCCAGCACGTCCCAGCCTTGCCGCTGGAAATAATCGAGCGCCCAACCTTCGCCGCAGCCCACGTCGAGAAAGGTGCGGGCCGCTGCGTCGGTGGGCGTTTCGTCCAAAGTGGGAGGCGCGCCCAAAACCGGCGTTTCGGTCGCGCCGCTCGGGTTCAGCAGCTGCGCCAGAACCCAGTGGCGAAGGTGCAGCTTGCCTTCGATGTGCTCGCGCTCGGCTTCGGAATACGCGGGCTGGTAGCTGCTGCGGCTTTCCTGGTAGTAGCGCTGGCTGTAGTAGTCGCGCAGATCCTCGGGCGTGGGCTTGCGGGTTACTTCGTAGTAGCCCAGCTCGTTCAGGTGCACGAGGTCGGCGGGGTTTGGTTGCTCGCTCATGGCTAAGTAGTTTTCTGCTCGACGCTGGCGTTCAGGGCCATGATTTCGGGATGGGCTTTGAGCAAGGCCAGCAGCGCGGGCAGAGCCAGCTGGTCGGCGTGGTGCTCCTCAATCAGGCGGCGCAGCACCGCGTAATCTTCCGGCGTATCGAGCGTGATGCGGAAGCGGCCAAAGTCGCCGCCGGGCCACACTTCGTCCACGTTACGGAAGCGGCAGGCGGCGGGGCCGGTTTTGAGATAGGGCGTCACGTGCTCGCGCTCGTAGGGCGTGGCAGCACGCTCGTAGGCTTCGGCCAGCATTGGCAGCGAGAAAATCTCGAAGTCCAGCCCGCGCGGAAAGCTGCGGATGATGGAATTAGAGCGAAACTCCAGCGGGTCGGTATCGGCTAGGTAGCGGGCCACGGCAGCCCCAAGCAGCGGGCCGTCCACCAGCGGGCAGTCGGAGGTGACGCGCACAATTACGTCGAGCCCAAACTTGACGGCCGTTTCGTAATAGCGGGCCAGCACGTCGGTTTCAGAGCCGCGGTGGTAGGGAATTTTGTGGGTTTCGGCGTAGGCCGCCAGGGCGTCGTCGGCGGGCTCGGTGGTGGTGGCCAGGTACAGCGGCAGGCCGCTCTGGGCCAGGCGCGCCACGTGGTAGTCGAGCAGCGGGCGGCCGGCGGCCGGCAGCAGCACCTTGCCCGGCAGCCGGGTGCTGCCCATGCGCACCTGCGAAATGATTCCGGCTTTCCGCATCAGCCCGGCACCTTTTCGAGCAGGAACATCACGTCCTGGTTGCCCTGCTCGGCATCGTTGATGTAGGGATAGAGGTGCTGCTTCACCAGCCGCAGCTCGGGGTAATTTTCGAGAAACACGCGGGCGAAGTCCGTCTTCCACAAAAAGCCCTCGTTACCGCGGTAGTTGATGGCCTTGGTATCGGGCGCGTAGTACTCGTAGCCCATGATGTAGCGCTTCGAGCAGCGCACCATTTCACCCATGATGCGCGGCAAGTCTTCGGGTGCGATGTGAATGAGCACGCCGTTGGTGCACACCAAATCGAAGTAGTTGTCCTTGAAAGGCATATCGAAGCCGCTGCCCTGCAGGATGTTCACGCCGCGCACAAACTCGCGGGCTTTCTCCACCGCGTAGGCCTGCAGCTCAATACCATAGAGGTTCTGGAACCCCATCGCCTGCAACCCCACTAGCTGCATGCCGGTGTTGCAGCCCACTTCCAGGATGCGGGCCTCGCGCGGTAGCTCGCCGATAAACGCGGCGTTCATTTCCAGCTTGGTGTGGCCGTAGATGCCGCGGTAGAACTCGTTCCACTCGTCGAGGGGCCGCGAGTTGCGGTCGGTGTACTCGCGGCCGAAGTCGCCGGCCCAGAAGTCTTCTTGTTGGGTGTGCTGCAAGAGTTGAAGGAATTAAAAATTAAAAATTAAAAATGAAGAATCGGCCACTAAAGCCGGGTGAGGACTCATGCCTACCGTTTTTAATTCTTCATTTTTAATTCCTTGTTAAAAATTCAATAATGCACGCCACTACGTACGCTTGCTCCTCGTCCGTGAGAGTTGGGAAGAGCGGAATACTTAGACAGTGCGCGTAGTAGGTTTCGGCCAGCGGGAAGTCGCCTTCGCGCCAGCCTAGGCCTTCGTAATAGGGCATGCGGTGCACCGGAATGTAGTGCACCTGCGCGAATATCTGCTTGGTTTTAAGCCAGTCGTAGAGACCTTTGCGGTCGGCTACCTGCACTACGTAGAGGTGGTAGGCGTGGCCAGGGCGGCCGGGAGCGAGCACCGTAAGGCCATCGACGCGCGCGAAGGCGGCATCGTACTGGGCGGCCAGCTGGCGGCGGCGGGCCAGGCCTTCGTCGGCGCGGGCGAGCTGGCTTAGGCCGAGGGCGCAGTTGAGGTCGGGCAGGCGGTAGTTGTAGCCGAGCTCCTGCATTTCCATGTACCAGCCGCCGTCGGGCTCGCGCACGAGGTCGGCCGGGTCGCGGGTGATGCCGTGGGTGCGCAGGCGCAGCAGATGGTGGAACAGGCGCTCGTCGTTGGTGGTAATCAAGCCGCCTTCGCCGCAGGCAATGTGCTTCACGGGGTGAAAGCTGAAGATGGCCAAATCGGCAAAGCGGCCGTTGCCGCACTGCTGCTGCTGGCCCTGCGAGTCGATGAAAAAGCCGCCCGGCGAGTGGCACGAATCCTCAATAATCCAGAGGCCGAACTCGTCGGCCAACCGGCGGGCTTCCTCCAGGTTCACGGCCAGCCCGGCAAAGTCCACCGGAATCAGGCCCGTGAAGTAGCCTTTGGGTTGAGCTTCGAGCAGGGCTTTGACTTTGGCCAAATCAATCAGCCCCGTGGTCGGGTCGATGTCGGCAAAGTGCACCTCGCCGCCGCAGTAGCGCACGCAGTTGGCCGAGGCGGCAAACGTGAGCGGCGAAGTGATGACGCGCTGGCCGGGCTGCACGCCCAGGGCCAGCGCGCACAGGTGCAGGGCGGCCGTGCCGTTGCTCACGGCCACGGCGTACTGCGCCCCAATGTAGGCGGCAAACTGCTGCTCGAATTCGGCCACGGTAGGGCCTTGCGTGAGGTAGTCGCCGTGCAGGCTGGCTACCACGGCGGCCACGTCGGCCTCCGTGATGTGCTGGCGGCCGTAGGGCAGGGGGCGGGTGGAAACTGGTAATCGGTTAGCCATTAGCTGCTTGCCGTTAGCTTGTTGTTTGGGGAATGACGGGCTATTCGCGAACGGCTGTCAGGTGGTAGCTGCAACTAAACTACACTGCAAAGTTCGGGTCGACGTGCAGGCGGATTTCCTCCCGAATTTGCTCGGCATCGAGCCAGTCTTCGTTGTTGAACGAATCGTACTGAAAGCCCAGCGGTACGCGCTTGCCGTCGAACTTCTCGATGAACTTATCGACATTCCAGGTTGGCATGGAAGGCAGGATGACGTAGTAGCGGTCGAGCTCCACGGTGCTCAGGGCATCGGTTTCGGTAATCATGGCCTCGTGCAACTTCTCGCCGGGGCGAATGCCGATGATTTTTTGCTCGCACTCGGGGCCGATGGCGCGGGCCACCTCCGTGATTTTATAGGACGGAATTTTCGGTATGAAAATCTCGCCGCCCCAGGCGTGCTCCAGCGCGTAGAGCACCAAATCAACTCCCTCTTCGAGCGAGATGTTGAAGCGCGTCATGTCGGGATGGGTGATGGGCAGCACGCCGGTAGTGCGCTGCTGCAAAAAGAACGGCACCACCGAGCCGCGTGAGCCGATAACATTGCCGTAGCGCACCACTGAGAAGCGTAAGTCGCGGGCTCCCTTCATATTGTTGGCCGCCACGAAGAGCTTATCCGAGCACAGCTTAGTGGCACCGTAGAGGTTGATGGGCGCGGCGGCCTTGTCGGTGCTCAGGGCCACCACGTCCTTCACGCCGCAGTCGAGGGCGGCGTTAATCACGTTTTCGGCCCCGAAAATGTTGGTTTTGATGCACTCCATCGGGTTGTATTCGGCGGCGGGTACCTGCTTGAGGGCGGCGGCGTGAATCACGATGTCGATGCCCTCGCAGGCGCGGTGCAGCCGTTCGCCATCGCGCACATCGCCAATGAAATAGCGGATGGCCGGGTACTTGGCCGGGCTGAATTCCTGGCTCATCTCATACTGCTTCAGCTCGTCGCGCGAGAACACCACGAGGCGTTTCACCTGCGGAAACTGCTCAAAAACGGTGCGGACGAATTGCTTGCCGAAGGAGCCGGTACCACCCGTAACGAGAATGGATTTGTGGTTAAGGTCGAGAGCCATGAAAGTTGATAAGCCAAAACAGGACTGCAAAAGTAGTTCAATTGGGGCATGCGTCATTCCTGTCTGTCATCCTGAGCGCAGCGAAGGACCTTATTACGCCAGACTAGTCGGCAGCAACGGAAGTTGTGCCAAGGTGATAAGGTCCTTCGCTGCGCTCGGGATGACAAAAGCACCTCAAAACTGCCCGCTGCTCCCGACCTTTGGCCGCCGCAACTGCTGCCGCACCGCGAATGCTATTTAATTCCCTTCATTTCCTCGTCTTTTTTCCAATAGTCGTCGGGCTCTATTATGGCTTGCCGTCGCGCTGGCGCACGGCGCTGCTGCTGCTGGCCAGCTACTACTTCTACATGAGCTGGCGGGCCGTGTATGCGCTGTTGCTGCTGGCCACCACGC
>JALYUH010000109.1 GCA_030853985.1 Bacteroidota bacterium
AAGCCAGCACCGCCGCGCAGCTGTGGCTGGCCGCGCAGCTGTCGGAAACGGCTGCGTTTAATGCCTCACGCATTCGGTTTTACCACCACCCGCTGCTAACGAATGCGGCGGGGCAGAAGCTCTCCAAATCGCAGCAATTGCCGGTTGATACAGGTGTGCTAGGGCAGATGCAGGGCCGGCAGGCGGTTTTCCAAGCCGTGGCGGAGCTGCTACAGCTTCCGATAGAAGCGGCGGAATCGTTGGCGGCGCTGCGAGAGGCTTTCCATTCAATGGACCTCACGGGGCCCCGTGAGGTGCCGGGGGAGGTGCCGCCTACCGTACTTCCCGCTTAAATTCCTCCGCCCAATAATCGGCTAGCCGCGTGGGCTCCGGTAGCTTGTAGCCCTTCAGGCAGGCCAGCGTGAGGCGCGTGGCGGTGGCTTGGTCGCAGCGGTGGCCGGGGCTCACGAACAGCGGCAGCACTTTGTCTTTGCTGCGGATGACTTCGCCGATGAGCTCGCCGGATTTGGCATCGAGCAGCGGCTCGATGTGGCCGCGCTCGATGCCCGGTTCTTGGAAAATGCCCGTCAACCGCTGCTTGGCCACACCGAAAGTGGGCATGTCAAGCAGCACGCCGAGGTGCGCGGCAATGCCCATGCGGCGCGGGTGCGCAATGCCGTGGCCATCGACCATAATTACATCGGGCTTGTTTTGGAGCTTGGCGAAGGCGTGAATGACGTTGGGCGCTTCGCGGAAGGAGAGGAAGCCGGGCACGTAGGGCATGTCCACGGGGCCATAGTTATAGACCTTCTCCACCAGTTCCAGCGACGGGAATTTTAGCACCACGAACACCGACAGAATGGTGTCAGGCGTGGGAAAGGAGGAATCGCAGCCGGCGATGAGGCGCGGTTCGTGGGCCAGCGGCTCGTGGCGCACCCGCTCGCGCATGTCGTGCTGCTGCTGAGTGAGGCTGCGCACGAGCGCGGGGTCGGGCGGCGGGCCGGGCGGGCGGTAGTAGGCCATTGAGGTAGATTATGAATGTTGAATTATAAATGTATGAATGCAGCGAAATGCCAGCGGCTGGCTCCCGAATAACTCAACCGTAGCATCCTGCGGCGTTGTGGGGCGTATGAAGGCCATACGTTTCATCATCGGCCATGTCTGATTCTGCTTCTCAACACCCCGAACAACCCGCTGCCACCGGCTCCGGCCCACTGCTGGAGCGGCGCTATTTTATTGATGTGGTGCGGCCCCGCAAGTCGCCGGCCCTGCTTATGGCCGATGTGCAGGCCGATGTGCCCCATTTCTCGCCCGAGGCGCTGGCCGACTTCCAAAAGAAGAACGGCGACGACGGCCCCATTAAAGTGGGCGACGAGTTCCACATCACCATTCTGGGCCCCTGGAACGGCAGTGTGCGCGTGACCGAAGTTAGTGCTACGGCTTTCGAGCTCATCACCCTCGAAGGCCACCCCGAAGCCGGCCGTATTCGCTTCGAAACCCATTGGCTGGACGAGTCGCCCGACGTGCTGCGGTTTGAAATCCGCTCCGCTGCCCGCTCGCGCGACGGGCTGGTGGCCTTCGCCTACGACACGCTGGGCGGCGGCAAGCTGATGCAGGAAGCCACCTGGACGGAATTTTGCCGGCGCGTGGCCCAGGCCAGCGGCGGCCAGGCCCTGCACGACGTAGTGGTCGAAACCTTCCGGCACGATGAGTCCGGCCACGTTGAGCACACCCGCCATGAGTAAGCCTGTTGCCGCCGTGCCCGCTTCGGCCAAGCCGCCCGCCTGGGAGCAGTACCGCGCCCGCCTCGATGCCTACGCCCACGCCCAGGTCAACTACGACTTCGCGCACCAGCACGAGTACACCGGCACCACCGGCTGGCGCCTCGACGACTACGCGACCGACCTGCCGCCCGAAGCCCCCGGCCCGCCCGAAGCCGCCGGCTCGTTTGCCGCCGCCCAGGACGTGCTACGCCGCTACGCCTTCCCGCCGCCCGACCTCATTACCGGCTATTTCGACCCCGCCGTGCCGCTCGAAAAGCGCGTGATGGTGCTGCGGGCGCACTTTTTGGTGTTCAACTTCTACTTTGGCGTGCGGGTGAGCGAGGTGACCGACGAAGCCGCCCGCACCACCCCCAACGGCCCTGAACGGGTTTGGGGCTACGGCTACCGCACCCTCGAAGGCCACTTCGAAAAAGGCCAGATTGACTTCACCATTCACAAAAACCTGACGACCGGGGCGGTGCAGTTTCGCATCCACGCCGTGTCGCAGCCCGGCCAGATTCGCAACCCGTTCTACTGGGTGGGTTTCAAGCTGTTTGGGCGAGTGCTCCAGCGCAAGTTTGCCCGCGAATCGCAGCGGCGCATGCGCGAGCTGGTGGCCGCCCGCCTGGCCGGCCGGCCATTGCCGACGCAACCTTCGGGCAGCGTAGCCGGTTAGGGAAGGTATTAAAGTAGAAAATAAAACGTCATGCCGAGCGCAGCCGAGGCATCTCGCCCGTGGCAGCAATCCAATCGACTGGATTCACCATTGCACGCAAGATGCCTCGCCTGCGCTTGGCATGACGTTCTAATTCAATCCTCAATATTTAAACTCAACCCTGCTATAATGCTTCCAACGAAAGCCTACGCCGCCCCCGCTCCCAGCGTGCCCCTCGCCCCCTTCGATTTTGAGCGCCGCGAAGTCGGCCCGCACGATGTGCTGATTGATATTGCCTTCTGCGGCGTGTGCCACTCCGACCTGCACCAGGTGCGCGACGAGTGGGGCGCGGGCATTTTCCCCATGGTGCCCGGACACGAAATCGTGGGCCGCATCAGCAAAGTGGGCGACCACGTCAAAAATTTCAAAGTGGGCGACTTGGCCGGCGTGGGCTGCATGGTCGACTCGTGCCGCACCTGCCCCAGCTGCCAGGAAGGCCTGGAGCAGTACTGCGAAACCACCGGCATGGTGGGCACCTACGGCGGCACCGAAAAGGAAACCGGCCGCCCCACCTACGGCGGCTACTCCAGCCAGATTGTGGTGGACGAGAAGTACACCCTCAAAGTATCGGAGAAGCTCGACCTGGCCCGTGTGGCCCCGCTGCTCTGCGCCGGCATCACCACCTACTCGCCCCTGCGCCAGTGGAAAGTAGGCCCCGGCCACAAAGTAGGCGTGATGGGCCTCGGCGGCCTCGGCCACATGGCCGTGAAGCTCGCCGCCGCCATGGGGGCTGAAGTAACCGTGCTTAGCACCTCGCCGGGCAAGGAAGCCGATGCCAAGGAGCTGGGCGCCCACAAATTCGTGGTAACCAAGGACGAGGCCCAGCTGAAAGAAGTGCGCAACTACTTCGACTTCATTATCAACACCGTGTCGGCCCCGCTCGACCTGGCCTCGTACCTAAACCTGCTGCGCCGCGACGGCACCATGATTCTGCTGGGCGTGCCACCCGAAGCGCCGCAGGTCCATGCCTTCAACCTGATTGGCAAGCGCCGCCGCATCGCCGGCTCGCTCATCGGCGGCATTGCCGAAACCCAGGAAATGCTTGACTTCTGCGCCGAGCACAACATCATGTCCGACATCGAACTCATCGATATGAAGGACATCAACGAATCGTACGAGCGCATGCTGAAGGGCGACGTGAAGTACCGCTTCGTGATTGACATGGAAACGCTGAATAATTAGCGCTAACCCGGCCAGTAAATGCAAAAAGCCGGCTTTCCGCGAGGGAAGCCGGCTTTTTGCATTTACTGGCCAATTA
>JALYUH010000352.1 GCA_030853985.1 Bacteroidota bacterium
CAAAGCCGGGTGGGTTTTCGGAATGAGTATTTTTCATACGAAAGTAACGCGGGCCTTCTCGAAGTGCCGGAATGCGCAAGCCCAACCGCAGGCCGGCGATACTATCAAGCATTACTGCACCAGCGGAAAATCGCGGTTCCTTGGTTTCGGAGGCCAAGCTGCAGGGGCCGGGCTTCATCGGGCGCAGGCAGCATTTAATCGAGCATAAACCGTGTTTTGAGGTTCAATTAATGTGAACATTGCTTACAACCGCTCATCTACGCTTATGCCAACGCTGAAAATTCAGGGTACGGCGAGCAATCCTGCCTGGGGTTTTACAGCCACTGGCTCGGCATCGGCGAGCGTTACAACTGCATCCCCAATCCTGACTACCGTATCTGCTATTGATGGAGGTACCGGCCGGGCTACCGTTACCATCAACTTCACCAACGCTATCGACAATGTACAAGTACAGGTTGTGCTGAATGCTTCAGCAAAAACCGATTTGCTGGTTGATAATTTTTCAGTGAGCACGTTTACCACGCCCCTCCCCGTCGAACTCACCCGCTTTAACGCCGCTGCCCAAGCCAACGGCGTAGGCGTAACCTGGTCCACGGCCTCCGAAGCAAACAGCGCCTACTTCGAGGTGCAGCGCAACGCCACCGGCGAAGCTTACCAAACCATTGGCAAAGTAGCCGCCTAGGGCAACAGCACCAGCCAGCGCGAGTATGCTTTCACCGATGTCCGCCCGCTGGCTGGCCAGGCTTACTACCGTCTGCGGCAGGTTGACATTGACGGCACCGCTGCTTTCTCGCCCGTTGCCACGGTGCGCCGCAACGCCGAAGTTGCCATCTACCCCAACCCTACTGCCAATGCCCTAACGCTGTCCGCCAGCCTGGGCACCGTACGCTACCGCATCCTCAACGGCCTGGGCCAGGCCGTAGTCAGCGGTCAGGCGGCCGGCGGCGACCGCCTCGACTTGACCACACTGCCCAAAGGCGCGTACTTCCTGGAGCTGACCGACACGGCCGGCCGCCACACCCAGCGCCTGATGCGCGAGTAGATTCCCGGTTGCTCATTTAGCCAAGCCCCGCGCCTGCCCAGGCGCGGGGCTTGGTTGTTTTAGCCGGTACAGTTGGCGCGTTAGCTTTCAGCGGCGGCGCGCCTGCCAGGAATTTCCCGTTATTTGGGCTCGCTAATTTGCGCTATTCACTGCATCCTTCCTTCATGAAAAAAATTGCCCTGGCCGGCCTCGTCGCGGCCGCCCTCACCACGGCCTGCAACCAGACCAAAACCACCGAAACGGCCACCACCAGCGCCCCCGGCGCGGCCACCGACTCGACCAAAGGCCTGAACGGCCTGTTTGCCAGCTTCTGGGAGCAGCAGTCGCGCCTCGACCCGCTCTCGGCCACGGCCCAGGGCGACAACCGTTTCAACAACCGCCTGCCCAACGACCAGACCCAGGCCTACCGCGACACGCTGCGCACGTTTTACCAGGACTACCTGGGACGGCTGGGCAAGTATGACCGCGCGGGGCTGGACGAGAACGATAAAATCAGCTACGACATCTTTCAGTACGACCTGAAACAGCGCGTGGCGGGACTGAAGCTGAACACCTGGATGATGCCGTTTCAGCAGTTCTGGGGGCTGCCTATTTCGATGGGGCAGTACGGTTCGGGGCAGGGCAACCAGCCATTTAAAACCGTGCAGGACTACGACAACTGGCTGGGCCGGGTGCGCGGCTTCACGGTGTGGGCCGACTCGGCCATCGGCAACTTCCGGCGCGGCATGACGGCCGGCGTGGTGCTACCCAAGGCCCTGGTGGAGAAGATGATTCCGCAGATGCGCGCCAAGGACATGCAAGTGACCGACGCCACCAAGTCGTTGTTCTACGGTCCCATCACGCGCTTCCCGAAAGACTTTTCGGACGCCGATAAAAAGCGCCTGACCGCCGATTATCAAAAGGCCATTCTCACCGAAGTGGTACCGACTTACAAGAAGCTGGGCGATTTCCTGGCCAACGAGTACCTGCCGAAGTCGCGCCCGACCAGCGGCATCAACGCCGTGCCCGGCGGGCCGGAAATGTACCGCTACTACGCCAGCTACTGGACCACGACGGAGAAAACGCCGGCCGAAATCCACGCGCTGGGGTTGCGCGAAGTGGCCCGGCTGCGCGCCGAGATGGAGCGCGTGAAAACCCAGCTCGGCTTCAAAGGCACGCTGCGCCAGTTCTTCGAGAGCCTGAAAAAGGACCCCAAAGCGATGCCCTTCAAAACGGCCGAAGAGGTGCTGGCCGGCTTCCGCAAAATTCAGGCAACCATCGACCCGAACCTGAAAAAGATGTTCGGCCGCGTGCCCAAGTCCCCGTTCGAGATTCGGCGCACGGAGGCCTTCCGCGAGGCTTCCGCGTCGGCTGAATATAACCAGGGCTCGCCAGACGGCACCCGGCCGGGCATTTTCTACGTGCCCCTGCCCAAGCCCGCCGAGTACAACGTGACGCAGGGCATGGAGTCGCTGTTTTTGCACGAGGCCATTCCGGGCCACCACTACCAGATTTCCTTGCAGCAGGAAAACACCGGCCTGCCCAAGTTCCGCCAGTTTGCCGGCTACGGGGCCATGACGGAAGGCTGGGCCCTGTATTGCGAGAGCCTGGGCAAGGAGCTGGGCCTGTATAAAGACCCCTACCAGTACGTGGGCGCGCTGAACGACGAGATGCTGCGCGCCGTGCGCCTGGTAGTGGACACCGGCCTGCACACCGGCCAGCTCACCCGCGAGCAGGCCATTGCCTACATGCTCGACAACATGCCCGCCAGCGAGGAGGACGATACCTCGGCCATCGAGCGCTACATGGCCATTCCAGGCCAGGCGCTGGCCTACAAAATCGGCCAACTCAAGATTCAGGAGCTGCGCGCCCGCTACGAAAAGCAGCTGGGCGGCAAGTTCTCGCTCAGCAACTTCCACGACGAGCTGCTGAAGGATGGCGTGATGCCGCTGGCCGTGCTCGAAACCAAGATGGACGCCTGGGCCGCCCGGCAATAGTGCGGGAATAAGGGATAGGAACGTCATGCCGAGCACCCTCGC
>JALYUH010000123.1 GCA_030853985.1 Bacteroidota bacterium
GGCGCGCGCAGGGTTTCGGGCAGCGAGGCCACGGCCGCATCCACCGCCACCCGGTCGCGCACGTCAAATTCCAGCACGTGTACGGGCACCGGGGCCAGCTCGGCGGCCAACTCATCGAGCCGCGCGCGCCGCCGCCCGGCCACTACCAGCTGGTAGCCGGCCTGGGCCAGCGCCACGGCCGTAGCCCGGCCAATGCCCGACGAAGCGCCGGTTACGAAAGCAATTTTCATAAGGGAATAAAAAAAGTAGTCGGTAGTGGGTATTTAGACTGCTTTTGTCCGAATACCCATTACCGACTACCCGAAATTTAGTTTTGAATATTAATGTACAGCGTCACCGCGTTGGTACTCATATACTGAAGGCTGCGGCTGAACACGTCGTTGCGCGGCACCAACAGGTTCTTCAGGCCGTGCGAGAAGCGCAGCTCCGGGGCCAGCTTAAACAACGGATAAAACAGTTCCAACCCCACGCCATACTCCAGCGTCAGGTCGCTGCTTCCGGCCCGCAGCACGTTGTGCAGCGGGTCGCTACGGCGGTTGCTGGCAGTAAGGGTCGGGTTCAGGCCCGCAATCATGTACATGCGGGAGTTGCGGCGACGGTCTGACTGATACTTCAGCAGCAAGGGAAACTGCACGATTGTCGACGTAATATTCTGCGTCACGATGGAATCGGGCGACGGATAACCAGCCGGCCGGAACTCAATGCTGCGGGTCTGGAAAATCACCCCCGGCGCAAACCGCAGGATGAACGGCGAATCCGGCCCGCCCAGTCGCGCATCGGCAATAAAGCCCACGCCCAGGCTCGGGCTGATGACGGAATTAGCCGTTACCCATTTATTGGCCACGTAGTAGTTCGATTGTTCCAGATTGAACTTCGAACCCGAAAAGCTCAGGTACATTCCGGGGTGAAACCATCGTTCGTCGTAGGCCGGCAGGTTTTGCACCGTTACCGATTTCACCACACCTTTGGCGTTGCGGCTCACGCGGGCGCGGGCCTTGCGCTGGGCCTGCGCCGCCGAGGGCAGCAAAGCCAGCAAGCCGGCCACCAGGGCCAGCCGCATTAGTTGTGCGCCGTGTAAATGGAGCTGATACCGAAAGTGAGGGGTTGCCATGCAGGTTCTTTGAAGCCGACTTTGGCAAGAATCGCCAAAAAATCGGGGCCGTCCGGAAAAGCCTGCACCGATTCGGGCAGGTAGGTATAAGCCGCCTGGTCTTTGGAAATCATCTTGCCAAAAACCGGCAGCACCCGGCTGAAATAAAAATTATAGGCTTGCTTGAGCGGAAAAGCCGTGGGCTTGCTGAATTCCAGCACCACCAGCTTGCCGCCCGGCCGCAGTACGCGGCGCATCTCGGCCAGCCCCTTTTCCAGGTGCGCGAAGTTGCGCACCCCGAACGAGGCCGTCACGGCATCGAACTCCCCATCGCCAAACGGCAGGTTTTCCGAATCGCCCAACTCCAGCTGAATGCGATTGCCAAGGCCCTTAGCCGCCAGCTTGCGGCGGCCCACCGCCAGCATACCTTCCGAAATGTCCACGCCCGTTACCTGGGCGTTGGGGGCGGCGGCGCGCAGTGTTTCAATGGCGAAATCGGCGGTGCCGGTAGCAATGTCCAGAATGCGGGCGGGCCGCAGGGCCTTGAGCTCATCCACAGCCTTGCGGCGCCAGTAGATGTCGGTGCCGGCACTCAAGAAGTGGTTGAGGAAATCGTACTTGCCCGCGATGGAATTAAACATCTGGGCAACCTGCGATTTCTTGTCGGCGGAATTGTCTTTGTAGGGTACGACGGCCATGTGGGGCGCAAAGAACGGAAGTGAAGCGAGAAAATTGTATTCCTTCAACGCCCAAACCCGGCGGTTTGTTAAGGTCCGGCGGCAAATACCACAGCCTTAGCGCTAAGGCCACAAAAAAAGCGGGCCCGGCATGGTGCCCGGCCCGCTTCTTCGTAAGTGAAGGGTCAAAAACCGAATTAGTTTTTGGCCTTTACCTTGGTTTTTTCACCGTTGGCGTCCTTGGCTTTGCTATCGATTTCCCCATTCTGGGATTTCGTTTTGGTTTCGCTGCCGTTGGGGCCTTTGGTTTTCACCTTCACTTTGTCCGAGTTATCGTCCACCTTGGTTTTCACCTTAGTACCGTCGGCCATTTTCACCTTGCTTTTGCCGGGGGTCAGGGGCACATCCATGGTTGGAGCCGGGGTCATCGTCGAAGTGCCGGTGTTCATGGTGCCGGTATTCATCGTGCCGTTGTTCATCGTGCCGTTGTTCATCGTGCCCTCCATACGCACTGCCTTGAACTCGTCACGACGGTTCAACTGCATGTTCTCGGGCGAATCGTTCGGCGCGGCTGGGCGGCGCTCACCGTAGCTCACCGTGGTCAGGCGCGAGTCAGCAATGCCCTGCTTCACCAAGTAGGTTTTTGCAGCTTCCGCGCGGTTCTGGCCAAGGGTTATGTTGTACTCGTCGGTGTTGCGCGAGTCGCAATGGCCTTCAATCGAGATGTTCATGCCGGTGTTCGCCGTCAGCACCTGGCTGATGTTGTTCAGCTCGGTAATCGACTCCGGACGCAGCTTGTATTTGTCGGTATCGAAGTAGATGTTCTTGAAGGCCATCATGCTGCGACCCGTCGTGTCTACATAATCCACGTAGAAGTTCTTGGTGATGGTGGTCGAGTCATTGGTCGACACTGGCACCGGGAACTCCTGCGTTTCGATGTTTTTGCCATCCTTGCTCACGGCTACCTGGTAGGTACGGCCCGAAAGCACGGCTACGCGGTAGCCGCCATCCTCTTTCGTGATGTCGCGGAAGCTCAGGGCCGTTTTATCGGCCTGGGCACCGCTGAACACCAGCTCAACACCTGGAATTACCGTCGTGCTGTCGCGCTTCGAGAACACCTTACCAATGATGTTGGCGTTTTTGATGTAGTTGATGGTGTAGATGTCCTTCTCGCCGTAGCCACCGATGCGGTACGAGCTCAGGTAGGCATACGAGCCATCGGGGCTCAGACGGTAGTAGGAGTCATCATCCGGCGTATTCACCGGGTAGCCCATGTTTTGGGCCGGGCCCCACTTGCGGCCGGCCTCGTCGTACTCCGACTTGAAGATGTCGTAGCCGCCCATGGTGTTGTGGCCACGCGACGAGAAGTACAGGGTTTTACCGTCCTTGCTCAGGTACGGGCTATCGTCGTCGTACTTCGTATTGATGTTGGCACCCAGGCTTTTGGCCGGACCCCAATCGGAACCCATTGCGGTGCGGTTCGACTGGTACAAATCAAGTGTGCCATCTTCTGAATATTTGCCGGTTGCAAAAATCAGCGTCAGACCATCGGGCGAAATGAACGCATCGCCTTCGTAAGCCTTCGAGTTGATGTTGCCATCCAACGGCTTGGGGGCGCTCCAGTCACCGCCCGACTTGTCCGACACAAAAATATCGCCGTTGTTGTCGTTGCGGTACATCAGCAGCTTGGTGTCGTTGTCGAACAGCTGCGTCGAAGCATCGTGGCCCTTGCCGTTCAGCACACCGCTTAGCGAGCGCGGCTTCTGCCAGTTCTCGTCGTCGATGCGGGTCGTTTCAAAAATGTCTTCGTAATACTCGCCATCGGCAGCTACGCTTTTGTTCTTTTTGTCGCTCACGCTGCCGCTGGCACCGGTCACGTTCTCACCACGCGAAGTGTAGATGAGCAGCTTGTCATCCGACGAAATAACCGGGCTGTGCTCCGAATACTGCGTGTTGATGGTGGGACCCAGATTCTTAACGAAGATGTCCTTCGGCGAGTTGAACTGGATTTTGGCGTTTTTGCTGTGGGCAATCAACTGCAGGATTTCGTCCTTGCGCTGGTCGTTTTTCTTCAGCGTGGCGTTGTAGGCCTGGTAGTGGGCGATGGCTTCGTCGAAGTTGTAGTTCAGGTGGTCGACCCGGCCGAGCCAGTAGTCCACGTCCTTCGAAACCTTGGGCTTCAGCTTCTGCGCTTTGTAGATGTAATCACTGGCCTTCTCCTTGTCGAACGACATGTAGGAGATACCCGCATTGAACAGCGCTTTGGCGTTGTTTGGGTCTTTGGCCAATACCTTTTCGTAGTAAGGAATGGCAGCGCGGTAGTTTTCCTGCTCGAAGAACTTGTTGCCGGTTTTAAGGTCTTTGCCCGTGCTTTGCGCCTGAGCCGGGGCAGCCACGGAGGCGGTGAGGGCAACGGCGCACGACGCTAGCAGTAACCTTCTGGATAAGTTGTCCATTGGAGGAGAGGTTTGAGAAAAAAGATTTCTGAAGGGAATTTATAGAAGAGAATGCGGCCCAAGCGCATGACCACCGCCGCCGCAGTCATTTTTGGGCTTATACTGAAAAAGCGCCGCAGGGTTAGGGCTTGATACCGAATTGCGCCGAAGGTAACCGTCTATTTATGGGCCGCGTTGCAAATTAAACGCCAGCCTTTGGCGGGCAAAGATAGGCTGATTGTGTAGGAAACCGGCAAACAAGCGGGGTAAGGAGCGGTGAGGCCATAAAGGCCGCAAATAATCGAAGAACCGCGCAAATATAGACGTCTCAACGCAATAGCAACTGAGCAGTGTTTTTTTAACTACGGGGCGGGCGGCGGGTTAGGGTGTAATTTTGCGGCCCCTTATTTTTCATTTCTGGTGCCCGTTACCCATGATTATCCGCGATGCCCGCTTTCTGACCAGTAATTCCCGCGCCGACCTTTGCCCCGAACCCACGATGCCGGAGTACGCTTTTATTGGCCGCTCCAACGTGGGCAAGTCGTCGCTCATCAACATGCTAACGGGCCGCAACGGGCTAGCCAAAACGTCGTCCTCGCCGGGCAAAACCCAGCTAATTAATCATTTCGTCATCAACGACGACTGGTTTCTGGTCGATTTGCCGGGCTATGGGTACGCCAAAGTCAGCAAAGTGTCGCGCGCTGAGTGGGCCAAAATGATAAATTATTACCTGCGCCACCGCCCCAACCTGATGTGCGTGTGCGTACTTATCGACTCGCGCCACGCCCCACAGGCCGCCGACCTGGAATTTATGGAAAAGCTCGGCGAAGAAGGTATTCCGTTCGTGATGATTTTCACGAAAACCGACAAGCAATCGACCGCCCAGACCAAAGGGCTGATTACCGAGTACCTGCGTAAGATGAGCGAAATCTGGGACGAGCTGCCGCGCTACTTCCTGACTTCGGCCGAAACCGCGCGGGGCCGCGAAGAGGTGCTGGAGTTTATTGCCGAGATAAACACCAACTGGAAGGCCGATGCCACCGCCAGCGCGTAAATTGGCCCCGTAATTGCCTTTGGCGCGCTATCTGCTGGCAGGCTCACTGTCGCGCCACTTCCTTTTGTTCAACGCTCCTGTTATGATGTTCGCTAAACACGTTTCCGCAATTGCGCCGCTGGCTTTGGGCCTGCTGCTGGCCGCCGCCGCCCCAGCGCTGGCCCAAACGCCCGCTGCCCCCACTCCTCAGCCCGAACAGGGTGCCGGCAGTGCCGGGGCCGGCAAGGTTATTCCGGTAGCCGAGTACTACGAGGGCGGCCAGGCCGCGATGTACGACTTCATTGGCAAAGAGATGGTATATCCGGCAATAGCCCGGCGCAACCGCATTCAGGGCCAGTGCATTGTCAGCTTTCAGCTGAATGGCGATGGTACGATGCAGGACCTGCGCATTGTGAAGCAGCTAGGCGGGGGCACCGGCGAAGAAGCCCTGCGCCTTGTGCGGCTGCTGAAGTTCAAAAAGCCCGAGTTGCCCATCCGGGCCAGCCTACCCATCTATTTCAAGCTGAGCAAGCCCGGCTCGAACGTGACGGAGTAAGCCGGTGCGCAACGAGCCGGGCGCAATGAATAATGTCGTTTATTTGCACCGCATTGCGGCGTTCATCGCTCCTTGTTCATTGCCACCTGCTCATTGATTAACTGAAAGAAGAATGCCCTACGAACTGCAAGAGTTGGCCGCCATCAGCGGCATGCCCGGCCTGTACCGCTTGGTGCGCGCCGCGCGCCACGGCGTGCTCGTCGAAAGCCTCGACGAGAAAGCCACCCGCACGCTGGCTCCGGCCCGCAACAAAGTGTCGCTGCTGTCGGAAATTTCGATTTACACCCAGGATGCCGACGAAACCGTGCCGCTGACGGAGGTTTTCGAGCGCATTTACCAGAAGCACGGGGCCGCGTCGCCGGTATCGGCCAAGTCGAGCGAAAGCGAGCTGACCGATTTTCTGGCTGGTGTGATTCCGGACTATGACCGCGACCGCGTGTATTTGTCCGACATCAAGAAGCTGGCTACTTGGTACGGCATCGTGAGCAAGCACCGCCCTTACGTGGCGGCCGAAGCCGCGGCGGAAACCGACGAAGGGGCCGAAGCGGCTGCACCCAAAGCCAAGAAGGCCAAAGTGGATAAAACCGACGAGCCCGCCGCGGGCGAGCCGCTCAGCACCGGTGGCGTAATTGCCGCCGCGGATGAAGCGCCGACTGCGGAAGGCAACCCCGAAGCCACTGCGCCCGCGAAGAAAAGCCGCAAGAAAGCCGAGTAGTTTCGGGGTTCTGTGCGACCCAAAAAAGCCGCTCCGGAATCCGGAGCGGCTTTTTTGGGT
>JALYUH010000141.1 GCA_030853985.1 Bacteroidota bacterium
GTGGCCTCGCACATTTTGGGGTCGCCGGGGCCGTTGCTCAGGAACAGGCCGTTGTAGTCGAGGGTCGTGAAATCGTAGTCCCAGGGCACGCGAATCAGCTCCACGTCGCGCTCCAGGAAGCAGCGGATGATGTTGGTTTTGGTGCCGCAGTCCACGAGCACAATTTTGTGCTGGCCGCTACCGAAGTGCTGCACGCCGGGCTGGCTCACCTGCGCCACCAGGTTGTCGAGGTTGGGGTCGTGGAAGGGCACGTCGTCCTCGGCCACGATTTTGCCCAGCATCGCGCCTTTCTCGCGCAGCTTTTTGGTGAGCATCCGGGTATCGACGCCGCAGATGCCGGGGATGTCGTACTCCTTCAGCCAGTCGCCGAGGCTTTTGGCGGCGTTCCAGTGGCTGTGCTCCTCGGAATAATAATTGACGACCAGCCCGGCAATGTGAATTTTGTCGGACTCGAAAATGGTGGAAATTGATTCGTAGAGCTGTTCGCCGGGCACGCCGTAGTTGCCCACCATCGGGGTGGTGAGCACCAGAATCTGGCCGGCGAAGGACGGGTCGGTGAGGTTTTCGGGGTAGCCCGTCATGGCCGTGCTGAACACGACCTCGCCGGCGGCGGAGGTGAAGGCGCCGAAGGATTCGCCTTGTATTGTGGTGCCGTCTTCGAGGGTTAGGGTTACTTGGGGCATGGTTGTACAACGAAAACCTCACCCCCTAGCCCCCTCTCCAAAAAAGAGGGGGGACTAGTTTCTAGCTTTTAATTCTAGAAAATGGTGGGGTAGTGAGGGTTTGAGACTGGAAGCGGAAAACTAGATTTTAGAGCTAGAAGCTAGTTCCCCCTCTTTTTTGGAGAGGGGGCTAGGGGGTGAGGTTGCTGCGGTAAGCGCGTACAGCGCCCCTAAAAACCGGTCAACCTCCGCCCGCGTGATATTCAGCGGCGGTAGCAGCCTAAGCACCGTAGGGTCCGAGGCATTGCCCACGAAAATGTGGTAGTCAGTCAGCAGCTGGTCGCGGATTTCTTTGATGGGGAAGTCATATTTGATACCCACCATTAACCCCCGGCCGCGAATTTCGACGGCCCCGGCGCGGGCTTCCAATTCCTGACGCAGGTAGTCGCCCAGCTCGGTGGCGTGGGCCAGTAGTTGCTCGTCTTCAATGACTTCGAGCACGGCCAGGGCAGCGGCGCAGGCCAGATGGTTGCCGCCGAAAGTGGTGCCCAGCAGGCCGTAGGAGGCTTGCAGCGTGGGCGCAATCAGGATACCGCCGATGGGGAAGCCGTTGCCCATGCCCTTGGCCACGGCAATGATATCGGGCCGGATGCCGGCGTGCTGGTGGGCGAAAAACTTGCCGCTGCGGCCATAGCCGCTCTGCACCTCATCGGCAATCAACAGGGCGTTGTGCGCGCCGCACAGCAGCGAGAGGCCTTGCAGGAAATCATCGGAAGGCCTGATGATGCCGCCCACGCCCTGAATCGGCTCGATAATCACGGCGCAGACATCACCGCCGCGCAGGATTTCGGCCACCGCCTTCAGGTCGTATTCGACGAAGGAAATGGCGTGGTCGGCATTGAAGGGCGCTACGATTTTGGGGTTGTCGGTGGCGGCTACCGCGCCCGAGGTACGGCCGTGAAACGCGCCCCGGAATGCAATAACCCGTTTTTTGCCGGTGTGAAACGAGGCCAGCTTCAGCGCATTCTCGTTGGCCTCGGCCCCGGAGTTGCACAAAAACAGCGAGTAATCTGGGTAGCCCGACACGCGGCCCAGCGTCACGGCCAACTCACGCTGAATTGGAATCTGCACCGAGTTGGAGTAGAAGCCGATGTTTTGCAGTTGCTCCGTCAGGCGCTGCACGTAGTGCGGGTGGCTGTGGCCGATGGAAATCACGGCGTGGCCGCCGTAGAAATCCAGGTACTCCTGGCCCTTATCGTCCCAGAGTTCCGCGCCGAGTGCGCGCACGGGCGTGATGTTGACGAGGGGGTAAACGTTGAAGAGGTCCATTTGGAATAAGTTATGCAAAAGTCAGAGCATCAATTAAGAAGGCCCCATACCATCTCTGAAAAGTATTGACAGACTAGCTGCATAGAATACTGCTGAAAGCAAAAAGGCCAAAAACAGCGCAGTAATTATTCTAATAACTTTTGAAACGCTTTTCCACTTCCACATAAGCGGAATAGTAACCAATGGTGTTAGTAACATGCCAAACCATAAAGCTTGACCGATTACGTCTAGATTACTCATTTCAAACGCAGTTATAAAAGCCCGGCCTTCAAATTCAAACCCGTCGTTTCCGGCAGGCCGAACAGCAAATTCATATTCTGCACCGCCTGGCCCGACGCGCCTTTCACCAGATTATCAATTACCGAGGTAATTAATAATTGCTTGCCTTGCTTCTGCACGTGCAGCAAGCATTTGTTGGTGTTCACCACCTGCTTCAAATGAATTTCCTTGTCTGAAACCGTGGTGAACGGCGCGTCGGCGTAGAAATTCTGGTACAGCTCCCGCGCCTCGTCCTGCGTCAAATCCGAAGGCGTGTAGACGCTGGCGAAAATGCCCCGCGCGAAATTGCCACGGTAGGGGATGAAGTGAATTTCCGCCGCTAATTGCGGCTGGAGCTGCACCAGGCTCTCGCCGATTTCGCCGAGGTGCTGGTGCGTGAAGGGCTTGTAGATGGACACGTTGTTGCTGCGCCACGAGAAATGCACCGTTTCCGATAGGCCCTGGCCCGCGCCGGTCGAGCCGGTGATGGCCGATACGTGGATATCGTCGGTAAGCCGGCCGGCCTTAGCCAGCGGCAGCAGCGCCAGCTGAATGGCCGTGGCGAAGCACCCCGGGTTGGCAATGCTCTGCGCCTGCTGGATGCGGCTTTTGTTCAACTCCGGCAGGCCGTAGATGAACTCGCGGCCTGCAAACTCGGCATTGGCCGTCAGGCGGAAATCATTGCTCAGGTCAATGACGTGGGTGGTTGCGGGCAGGGTGTTTTTGTGTAGCCAGGCTTTGGAATTGCCGTGGCCCAGGCACAAAAACACCACGTCCTCATCGCCAGCCAACTCGGAGGCGAAGGTCAGGTCGGTTTCGCCCACCAAATCGTCGTGCACCTTGTGCACCGGGTTGCCCACGTTCGAGGAGCTGACGATGCCACCGAGCTCCACGAACTCGTGGTGCAGCAGAATGCGAACCAGCTCGCCGGCCGTGTAGCCGGCCCCACCCACGATGCCGGCCTTAATTTTCATCGTGCAGGCTGGCGCTGATTTTCAGCTGGTTACCGAAAATCTTGATGAAACCACGGGCGTCGCGGGCATCCCAGGCGTTGTTTTCCTCGCCGTAAGTAGCCACTTTCGACTGCATCATATCGTACTTCGATTCGATGCCAAGTAGGTCGAACTGGTAGGGCTTGAGCTGCACGAACACCTTGCCCGAAACGTGGCTTTGCGACGATTCTAGGAAGGCTTCCATGTCGCGCATCACCGGGTCAAGGTATTGAGCTTCATGCAGCAGCGTGCCGTACCAGTTGGCGATGTAATCCTTATGCAGCAGTTGCCAGCGGGTGCTGGTGTGCTTCTCCAGCAGGTGGTGCGCCTTGATGAGGATGAGCGGCGCGGGGGCCTCGAAACCCACCCGGCCCTTGATGCCCAGAATGGTATCGCCCACATGCGTGTCGCGGCCAATTGCGAAGGCCGAACCTAGCTCGTTCAGTTTCTGAATCAGGGCCACCGGGTCCATTTTCTCGCCGTTCAGCGCCACCGGCTCACCTTTTTCGAAGGTGATTTCCACCCGCTCCGAATCCTGCCGCTGCAATTGCGAGGGGTAGGCGCTTTCCGGCAACGCTTCGTGCGAAGTCAGTGTTTCGACGCCGCCCACGCTGGTGCCCCAAATGCCTTTGTTGATGGAGTATTTCGCCTTTTCCCAACTCATTTCGAAGCCTTGTTTTTGCAGGTACTCAATCTCGGCCTGGCGCGACAGCTTCAGGTCGCGGATGGGCGTGAGAATCTCGGTTTTGGGCGAAATGACCGCGAAAGCCACGTCGAAACGCACTTGGTCGTTGCCAGCGCCGGTGCTGCCGTGCACGATGTAATCGGCCTCGTTGGCGCGGGCATACTCGGCAATGGCCAGCGACTGAAACATGCGCTCGGCGCTCACGCTTAGCGGGTAGGTGTCGTTTTTCAGCACGTTGCCGAACAGTAGGTAGCGCAGGCAGTCGCGGTAAAAGCGCATGGTCACGTCAATTACCTCGTGCTTCACCGAGCCCAACTCGTGGGCGCGCTTCTCGATGGCGGCCAGCTCCTCGGCCGTAAAGCCGCCGGAATTGACGATAACGGTGTGCACTTCCAGGTCAAGGTCGCGCGACAGATACACGGCGCAAAACGAGGTGTCGAGGCCGCCGCTATAGGCGAGAATGGCTTTTTTCTTCATTTTTAGTGCGGTAAGCTTTAGCTGGCACCGCAGGACCGTGAATGGCAGAGCACCCTTTCAAATCAACACACGGCAAGCTATAGCTTACCGCACAACGCTAGGCATCAGAATTAGCAACATTAAAATCAGGTACCTGTAGCTGCACCAGCTGCTTCTCGGGCGTGTCGTACAACATGCCCGTGCAGAGACACAGCTTGCGCTCGTTCTCCATCAGAATGCTGTAGTTTTTGCAACTCTTGCAGCCTTTCCAGAAATCTTCGCTGGTGGTCAGCTCCGAGAAGGTGACGGGCTCGTAACCGAGGTCAGTGTTAATTTTCATCACGGCTAGGCTGGTCGTGATACCGAAAATTTTGGCCTGCGGGTATTTGCTGCGAGACAGGTCGAACACGGCCTGCTTGATGGCTTTGCCCACCCCACCCTTGCGGATTTCGGCGTTCACAATCAGACCCGAGTTCACCACAAAGGTCTTATCGTCAAAGGTTTCGATGTAGCAGAAGCCTGCCAGCTCGTCATCAACAAAGGCGATAATGCCGTCGCCGCTGGCCATTTTGATGGCCACGTAGGCCGGCTCGCGCTTGGCAATACCGGTGCCGCGCGTTTTGGCCGACTCGACGTACCATTGGCATAATTGTTCAGCGTACTGAGCGTCCGCTGCCGTTGCAACCCGAATTGTCATTGATTATTAGAATCTTAGGGATAGATGTGCGGCTGTCCGGAAAACCCGACGTATTGCACACGGGAAATCCCTGTTGAAGCCCAAACCTGTCTGTAAGTGGAGCGGATACTAGCCCGGCTCAAAGGGGATGGCCAAGGGGCCAACGTGCGGCTGCTGAAGCCGCTAGGGTCGTCGCACCAGAGCGCAAGTCGTTTGGCGCACGCGGCCCGCCGCCGGCCAGGTGGCCGGTGCAAGCATCAAAAACGTGGAAACGGAGCGAAACATGGCGGAAACTAAATCAATTCGGCGCTCTAACCAAGCAGCGAGCCAAGTGGTTCAAATCTGCTGCAAAGGTAAAAGGCGTTACTTTTGTCCGCAACATTTCCCGTATTAATTTTTGAAATAGCCGCGGCCCGACGGATGGGTTTGCACCTAGGTGAAGCTGCCATGAAATCCGAACTAAAAATATTTAAAATTGGCGGTGGCATTATCGACCACGAAGCCAACCTGATGGAGTTCGTGCGATTGTTTGCCAACGTTAGCGGTCCAAAAATGCTCGTCCACGGCGGTGGCAAAGGGGCCAGCGACATGATGAAAAGCCTGGGCATTGCCCCGCGGCTGGTGAATGGCCGGCGCATTACCGATGCCGCCGCCCTCGACATCGTGACGATGTTTTACGCCGGCAAAACCAATAAGCAGCTGGTGGCCGCCCTGCAGGCTCGCGGCACTAATGCGCTGGGCCTTAGCGGGGCCGATGGCAACGTGATACTCGCGGCCAAGCGTCCCGTGCGCGAAATCAACTACGGCTTTGTGGGCGACCTGAACGAGGCGAGCGTCAATTCCGAATTGATTACGCAATTCCTGGCGCTGGGGCTGACGCCGGTTTTCTGCGCCATTAACCACGATGGCCACGGCCAGCTGCTGAACACCAACGCCGATACCATCGCCGCATCGCTCGCCAAGGCCATGAGCGGGGAATTTGCCGTATCGCTGCACTTCTGCTTTGAAAAGCGCGGTGTGCTGGAAGATGTGAATGACGATAATTCGGTAATTGAAAGAATTACGCTGGCTAATTACGGCGAATTAAAAGAAAGCGGGATAATTGCGGACGGCATGCTGCCAAAATTAGAAAATGCGTTTGAAGCGCTGCAGTTTGGCGTAAAAAAAGTAGTTATTGAGCATGCACTGCACATCAACGAGCCATTGAAAACAACTTTATGGCTAAATTAATAAATCAGTTGAGCGACGCAGCCATTGACTTATTAATCCGGCTGATTAGAACACCTTCTTTTTCCCGGGAGGAAAACCATACGGCGACACTGATTCAGGAGTTTATGGAGGCGCACGGCGTGGCAGTGCAGCGCCAGCAAAACAACGTATGGGCCGTTTCGGCGCATTTTGATGCCGCAAAACCGACGATTCTGCTTAATTCGCACCACGACACGGTGAAGCCGGGCGCAGGCTGGAAACACGACCCCTTCGGAGCCGCGTTGGAAGGCGATAAGCTAACTGGCCTGGGCAGCAACGATGCCGGCGCATCGGCCGTGAGTCTGCTCGCAACGTTCCTTTATTTTCAGCAGAAACCGTCAGCCTTTAATTTAATTTGCGCTATTACGGCGGAAGAAGAAATATCGGGTGCGAATGGAATCCGCAGCGTGTTGCCGGAATTTGGCAAAATTGACCTGGGTATTGTGGGTGAGCCCACGGGCATGAACCTGGCCATTGCCGAAAAAGGGCTGATTGTGCTGGACTGCACCGCGCACGGCAAAACCGGCCACGCCGCCCGCGAGGAAGGCGAAAATGCCTTGTACAAGGCGCTGGATGACATTCAGTGGCTGCGCAACTTTCAGTTTCCGGCAGTGTCGCCGCTGCTCGGACCGGTGAAAACGACGGTGACGCAACTAAACGCCGGCACGCAGCACAACGTGGTGCCTGACCGGTGCCAGTTCGTGATTGACGTGCGAACGAATGAGCAGTACCAGAACCAGGAAATCGTGGATTTCCTGCGCTCGAAATTACAGGCGGAAATCGTGCCGCGCTCCACGCATTTGAATTCTTCGCGCATTAGCGAACGTCATCCGTTGGTGCAGAAAGGGATGGCGATGGGCAAAACAATTTACGGCTCGCCCACGCTGTCGGACCAGGCGATGATGCCGTTTGAAACGCTGAAAATGGGGCCGGGCGAAAGCGCCCGCTCGCATACACCGGATGAGTTTGTTCTGGTGAGTGAAATTCGGGCGGGAATTCGGGATTACGTTGAATTGCTGACTGACTTTAGATTTTAATTACCGGAGTATGCTATGAAGATTTGGGAAAAAGGATTTTCGGTCAACGATACCATCGAAAAATTCACGGTGGGCCAGGACCGGGTGCTGGATATGTACCTCGCGCCGTTCGATATGCGAGCTTCGAAGGCGCAGGCCAATATGCTGGCCAAAGTGGGCCTTATTTCAGAGATAGAACGGCAGCAGCTGGTTGCCGGCCTCGATGAACTGCTAGCGCAGGTGGCAGCGGGCACGTTCCGGATTGAGGACGAATTTGAGGACGTGCATTCGAAAATAGAGTCTTACCTGACCGGGAAATATGGCGATGCGGGCAAGAAAATTCATACGGCCCGCTCGCGCAACGACCAGGTGCTGACGGCCATTCAGTTATTTCTGAAAGATTACACCGAGCAGATTTCGGCCAAAATGCTGGCGCTGGCGGACGTGCTACTGCAAAAGGCCGAGGCCCATAAAAACGACTTGCTGCCGGGCTACACGCACTTTCAGGCGGCCATGCCGAGCAGTTTTGGGCTGTGGTTTTCGGCGTATGCCGAGCACTTGCTGCTGGATTTGGCGCTGTTTGAGGCCGCGCATAAAGTGGCCGACCAGAACCCGCTGGGCTCAGGCGCGGGCTTCGGCAGCAGCTTTCCGATTGACCGCGAAATGACGACCCGGGAAATGGGCTTTGGCAGCGTGGCCGTGAGCAGCGTGGGCGCGCAGATGCTGCGCGGCAAAACCGAGAAAACGCTGGCCTTTGCCATTGCCGGCGCGGCGGGCACGCTGGGCAAGCTGGCGTATGATTTGGTGCTCTATAACAGCCAGGATTTGGGCTTTGTGAACCTGCCCAAGGAGTTTACGACGGGTTCCAGCATTATGCCGCACAAGAAAAACCCCGACGTGTTCGAGTTGGTGCGCGGCCATGCCAACCGCCTCCAGGCGCTGCCCAACGACATTATATTGGCCACCAGCAACCTGCCCAGCGGCTACCACCGCGACTTCCAGCTGCTGAAGGAGTTGCTGTTTGGCCCGATGCTGCAGTTTGCCGACTTGCTGGATATGCTGCTGTTTGCGCTGCCCGAAATCAAAATAAAGGAAGGCGTAATTGAGCAGGCGAAATACGACCCAATATTTTCAGTCGAAAATATCAACCAATTAATTATCGCCGGAGTGCCCTTCCGCGATGCGTACCAGCAGGTGGGCCGGGCCGTGGAAGACGGCAGCTATGTGCCGCACCGCGAGTTTCAGACCACGCATTTGGGCAGTATTCATAACCTGGGCCTGAAGGAGATTGCGGCGAAGGTGGCGCGGTGGCAGGAGGGCAGCGAATTGTTCAAACGGTAGGCGGCCGCCTACCACTCCCAGGCTACGCCCACGGTGGTTTGCAGGCCGGAGTACACGTTGCGCAGCTTGCCGAAGCCGGCGGCCACGTCGGCGGTGGCCGCGAGGTGCTTGGTGAGGGCGTAGCTCGCGCCGAGGCTGGCGGCGGAGTAGGCCACGCCCTCGCCGAGGCCAATGTTGGCCAGCTTGGCGGGGTTGGGGGCGCGCACATTATCGAGGGAGCGCACGCTGGCCGTGAGCCAGAGCTTGTCGAAGAACTGGTAGCCGAACTGCGCGCCGTAGGTGTACTGATTGGTGAGGCCACTGGTGCGGAAGCCATAGCCGGCTTCGAGCGTGATGAAGGCCGACAGCTGGCCCAGCGTGTGCGAGAGGGCGGCGCGGGTCCAGATGTTCCACTGGCCGTTGCCGGTGGGCAAGTACACGAAGTTGGTGGGGTCGTTGTTCACGATTCCCACGGCGTTGGGGTCGCCGAGCGGAGCCTGGGCGGCCACCTGCACGGCCAGCGGCCACTTGCCGGTGAGCAGGCCATAGCGCAGGCCCATCTCGGGGTCGCCCACGCCCTGGCCGGGGCTGGTGTCGGGGAAGGTAGCGCGGCGAAAAAACGGGAAATTCAGGGTGGCTTCGAGGCGTTTGGTGAGGCCGTACTCGGCGTAGAGGCTGTACACCTGCTGCCGAAACGGCGCCGTGCTGATGGTGCCGCCGCCGAGTGGGTGGTAGCTGCTAGTGCTGGCCAGCGTGAGGCCGACTTTGGCGTAGCCGTGGCCGGGCTGGCGCGTCCAGCCGCCGCCGGCGTGGGCGGGGGTGGCAGCCAGCAGCAGCAGGGCTGCCGCGCTGCCGCCCAAGTAGCGGAAGCTGTCGAAGGGACGAGGTGACGTGCGCATCACGAAAGCTTATTGCAGGGCGGCCGCGCCGAAGTTGTACTGGGCGGCATCGCAATGCAGAATAACGTGCGAGTAGCCCGCCGATATGCCCGTAACGGCTAGCTGCTGCGCCCCCGACTGCGTGATGGTGCCTACCCGCAGCACATTGGTCGGGTTGGCGGCGCGCTGGTTTTTCACGAGGTCGTCGGACTTGGCCAGGTAGATGCCCAGCGAGCCGGTATGAAAATCGGAGTGGAAATCGGCCTTGAACTGCACGTACTCAGTGCCGTCGCTGCCCTTGGCCACGGCCACCCCGCCGCCGCTCGAAACGCCGCCCTGCGCCACCACGCTCCCCTGGCGCAGCGTGGCATAGGTAACGCCGGCCGGGGCCGCGGGCGGCGGCGCGGGCGCGTCGGTATTCTTGTTGCAGGCGGCCAGGCCCAGCGCAGCAGCTACCAGGGCGAGCAGCACGAACCGGAAAGAGAACCGCTTTTTCATGATTTGGTTACATTTAGTGGCGCCCGGCCAGACGGGGCCGGTTGGCAATCCTTACAGGGGCGATGAAAACAGTTTTCCTACAAAGTTGGCCTGCCCTGGCTGCTTACTTTTGCAGGCTGTTTAATAGCCGTTCTTATTCATGCCGCTACCCTTTACGCTGCGCCTTTCGTTGCTCCGCTGGCTGGGCTTATCATTGCTACTGCTCCCGCTAACAACTCCCGCCCAAACCCTGCGGGTGCAGGTGCGCGACTCGCTGCGGCACGAGCCCCTGATTGGGGCCAGCGTAACGGTGCCCGGCACCAGCAATGGGGCAGCCACCGATGCCACGGGTACCGCCGTGCTGGCTCCCGCGCCGGCCGCCGGCACGCGGCTGCGCGTCACGGCGCTGGGCTACCGGCCGCGCTTCGTGGCGGCCCCGGCG
>JALYUH010000172.1 GCA_030853985.1 Bacteroidota bacterium
TCGCCGGTGCGCACGTCGCCCCAGTTGCCCTGGGTTTCGATGAGCAGGTCCTTCTGGCCCAGGTTCACCATGGCGTCGCCGATGCTGGCGTCGCCGTGCGGATGGTACTGCATGGTCTGGCCGATGACGTTGGCCACTTTGTTGAAGCGGCCGTCGTCCATCTCCTTCATCGCGTGCAGGATACGGCGCTGCACCGGCTTGAGGCCGTCCTCAATAGCGGGCACAGCGCGCTCCAGAATCACGTAGCTGGCGTAGTCCAGAAACCAGTTCTGGTACATGCCGCGCACCGTAGTAACGTCGTGAATGGTTTCGCCCGGAGCAAATTTGGGCTCCTCTTCGGTTACTTCTTCGGCCGGAATGGGCTCGGCCACGGGCGCTACCGGCACCGGGCCAAACAAGTCGGCCGAGCGCGGGGTATCATCGGTTTCGTCAGTCGCAGGCTCGGCATTTGCAGCTCCTTCGCCAGCTTCCGCCGATTCTTCGGGAAAGTCGGTGGGCTCCTGCGCATCGGCATCGGCGGCGGGAGAGAAGGCGGAAAGGTCAAAATCTACCGAGTCGCCGGGCTGCAGAAAGTGTTGGTCGGGAGCGTCGGAAGCGGGGGTATCAGTAGTAGCCACGTAGGGGAAGCGAATGAAGACGGCGAAGTGCCGTCAAAAGTACCGGAATCAGCGCGGAGCGCAAGCAACTTAAGTCGCCATTGATGGGGAAAGTTCCCAATTTTTTTAGCGCGCCTGTGGCAGCTCTGCTCCTACCCAAAATGGGTTAAACCGGGGCTGCGACCCAAATTTCGCTAAATTTTCACCCAATTCCAAGCTAAATAAACTAGCTAATTAATCCAGCCAGGCCGCGTAAATTGGGTGGTTGATGAGCAGCTTGCAAAACAAAAAAGCCCGCACCAAAGGTGCGGGCTTTTCCGTGGAATATGTCGACTAGTCTACCCCTAGCCGACAATGCAAATGTACACAGGTTTTTTTGGCGGGCAAGTTTCCAGCTTTTTTTTCGCGTGTTTGTCCGCATCCGCTGTTGAGCTTATAGCGGAGCGACAGGCCTTGCCCCACAACCAGATGGGCAACTATGCCAAATCCTCCACGGGCACCTCGGCGGCGGGCAACACGTCAGACGTAATCAGGTCCTTCTCCAGACGTAGGTTGTCGATGATAAACTCCTGACGGGCGGGCGTGTTCTTGCCCATGTAGTAGGTCAGCACCTGCTGAATGCTGCGGTCGGACTGCAAAATCACGGGCTCCAGCTTGATGTTCTCGCCGATGAAGGTACCAAACTCGTCGGGTGAAATCTCGCCGAGGCCCTTGAAGCGGGTAATTTCGGGATTCTTGCCCAGCTTGCGCATAGCGGCCTGCTTCTCGCCTTCGTTGTAGCAGTAGATGGTTTCTTTCTTATTGCGCACCCGAAACAGCGGCGTTTCGAGAATGAAGACGTGGCCGTTGCGCACCAAATCGGGGAAGAACTGGAGGAAGAACGTGAGCAGCAGCAAGCGAATGTGCATGCCGTCCACGTCGGCATCGGTCGCCACTACCACGCGGTTATAGCGCAGATGCTCAATGCCTTCTTCAATGTTGAGGGCGTGCTGCAACAGGTTTAGCTCCTCGTTCTCGTATACGATTTTCTTTTTCAGCCCGAAGCAGTTCAGCGGCTTGCCCCGCAGGCTGAACACGGCCTCCAGCTCCACATTGCGGCTCTTGGTAATGCTGCCCGACGCGGAGTCGCCTTCGGTGATGAAGAGCGTGGTGAGCAGCTCTTTTTCGGCCCCGTCCTTGGCGTTCTCGCCCAGGTGGAAGCGGCAGTCGCGCAGCTTGCGGTTGTGCAGGTTGGCTTTTTTGGCGCGCTGGTTGGCGAGCTTTTTCACGCCAGCCATGTCCTTGCGCTCGCGCTCGCTCTGCTCGATGCGCTTGCGCAGGGCTTCGGCCACCAACTGGTTTTTGTGCAGGTAGTTATCGAGGTGCTCCTTCACAAAATCGAGGATGAAGCCGCGCACGGTGGGACCGTCTTCGCCCATGTTTACCGAACCCAGCTTCGTCTTGGTCTGCGATTCGAACACCGGCTCCTGCACGCGCACCGAAATGGCGGCAATGATGCTGGCCCGGATGTCGGCCGAGTCGTAATCCTTCTTATAGAACTCGCGCACAGCTTTTACCACCGCCTCGCGAAACGCGGCTAAGTGCGTGCCGCCCTGCGTAGTATACTGGCCGTTTACAAACGAATAATACTCCTCGCCGTAGTCGTTGCCGTGCGTCATGGCCATCTCGATATCCTCCGCTTTCAGGTGGATGATGGGGTAGCGCAGGTGCTCCACATCGGCCTTGCGGGCGAGCAGGTCGAGCAGGCCGTTTTCGGAGTAATACTTCTGGCCGTTGAAGTTGATGGTGAGGCCCGCGTTCAGGTAAACGTAGTTCCAGATTTGGTTTTCGAGATACTCCGGAATGAAGCGGTAGTTCTTGAAAATGGTGTCGTCGGGCTGAAACACCACCAGGGTGCCATTGCGCTGGCTGGTTTTGCTGGGCTTGGCATCGCTCGTGAGCTTGCCCTGGGCAAATTCAGCGGCCTTGAGGATTCCCTCACGCACGCTCTGCACTAGGAAGTAGCCGCTCAGGGCGTTCACGGCCTTCGTGCCCACGCCGTTCAGGCCGACGGACTTCTGAAAAACCTTGCTGTCGTACTTGCCGCCGGTGTTGATTTTGCTCACCACGTCGACCACCTTACCCAGCGGAATGCCGCGGCCGTAATCGCGCACCTGCACCTTAGCGTCAGAAATCTTGATGTCGATGGTGCGACCGTGGCCCATCACGTGCTCGTCGATGCAGTTATCGACCACTTCCTTCACCAGCACGTAAATACCGTCGTCGTAGGCCGAGCCGTCGCCCAGTTTGCCGATGTACATACCGGGCCGCAGGCGGATGTGCTCGCGCCAATCGAGCGAGCGAATGCTGTCTTCGTTATACCCGTGGTCGGGGGCCTTGATGGGGGTTTGCGGGGCGTCGGTCAGTAATTCGTCGTTCATCGGGCAACTGTATTCCAGTTTTGGGGTAAAATAACGCAGAAATCGGCGGGAGGGCAAGTATTATTGCCAGCTTGCTTAGTATCTCGCACTAATTTCATTAGTTCGCAACACCGTCGCCGCGCTGCGGGTTCACGTTAGTTTCCTTCCCTAATCCGGCAGCTGTCCATTCTTTTTCGCCTCACTCCCTTACTCGAAGCTCATGTTCCCACAACTAATCGGCCGCGCTGGCACGCGCACCAACACTTCGGTGCCGCAACCCACCCCGGCTGAAATCAGGCAGTCGCCCGTTGTTTACTATACATTTCTGCTGGTTTTGGCCTCCCTGCTGGTGTTTGTGCTGCACAAACTCGATGGTATCCTGCTGCCGCTATTCTTTGCGGCGTTGCTCTCGGTACTGCTGCTGCCATTGGTGCGGCGAATGGAAAAATGGGGCTGGTCCCCGATATGGGCCATTATCGCGGCGCTGCTGGTTATGATAGCGGCCATTCTCGGACTCATCTTCCTGTTTGGCTCGCAACTCGTGGAGTTGCGCACCGAGCTGCCGCTGCTACAGAAAAAGCTGATTGTGCTCTTTGATGAAGGCCAGCAGTGGGCGCATCAGCGCTTCGGGATGGATGTGATGAGCAAAGACGAACTGATTAGCCAGTCGATGAAATCGTTCAAGAAATCGGCTGGTGGCTACCTGGGCAGCACGCTTAGCACCACGGCGGGCATTTTGAGCGTGCTGACACTGGTACCCATCTACATTTTCTGCTTTCTGTACTACCGCGACCACATGCGGCAGTTCATGTTCCGATTTGTAAGCCCTGACAAGCGTACCAACGTGTTGCAAACGTTAGACAATATCCAGAACGTGGTGCAGGCTTACATTTCGGGTTTGCTGACGGTAATTGTGATTGTGGCCATTCTGAACGCCATTGGACTGCTGGTGTTGGGGGTGAAATTCGCTATTTTCTTCGCGGCCTTCGCCTCGGTGCTAGCCGTGATTCCCTATATCGGTATTCTGGTGGGTGCCACCATTCCGGCCCTGGTTACGCTGGTCGAAACTGGCTCGCCGGCCAAAGCGGCGGCCGTAGTAGGCGTATTCGTGTTCGTGCAGTTTCTGGAAGGCAACTTTATTACCCCGATGGTTACGGGCTCTAAAGTGAGCATCAACCCCATGGCCGCCATCGTGGCGCTGATACTGGGCGGCGAATTGTGGGGCACCGCGGGCATGATTTTGAGCATTCCGCTGGTAGCAGTGCTCAAAGTGGTGTTCGATGCGAATAAAACGCTAGAGCCCTGGGGCTTTCTGCTCGGCGACGTATCGGATTTGGACGAAAGCCATCAGCACCGGGCGTTGCCCAAACTGGGCTTTTTCGGGAAATTCTGGCGCATGATGAAGAAGATGTAGCACATGTAGCATGGACTCTGGGAATCCGCGCATAGGCCGGGATGCAATAGTCGATTCGTTCACTCGCAGCCCTGACGGGTGCGGACTCGCAGCGTCCATGCTACTGCCACGCAACCTTCTGCCCGGCTAAAGCTGTTAGCTTAGCTCTCGACTAACTTCCGCGCCGCTTTGTACGCCATCATCGACCTTGAAACCACCGGCGGGCAGCCCACCCAGGACCGCATCACCGAAATCGCCATTTACATTCACGACGGCGAGAAAATCGTTGATGAATATGCCACCCTGCTCAACCCCGGCCGGAGTATTCCGCCGTTCATCACCCAGCTCACGGGCATTACTAACGACATGGTGAGCGACGCGCCCAAATTCCACGAGGTGGCCCGCAAGGTGGTAGAAATGACCGAAGGCTGTGTGTTCGTAGCCCACAACGTGCGCTTCGATTACTCGTTTCTGAAGAAGGAGTTTGCTGACCTGGGCTATAACTACTCGCGCAAAACGCTGTGTACCGTGCGCCTGTCGCGCAGCCTCATTCCGGGCCAGCCGAGTTACAGCCTAGGCAAGCTCTGCCAGAACATCGGCATTCCGCTTGAAGGCCGGCACCGCGCCGCCGGCGATGCCCACGCCACAGCCCTGCTCTTTGGCAAGCTCCTAAAAATCACGACTGAAAGCGACGACCTGCCCCACGGCACCAACACCAGCCACACTCTGGCCCGCGTCGATGCGCTGGCTCCCAGCGGCCAGGCGGCCAGTACCAAGAAGCCCTCGCCCAAGCGCGTGGCGGCCGTGCAATCGGCCATCAAGGAGGCGCTGATGCCGCCGCTGCTGGCGGCTACAGTGGTGGCCAGCTTACCGCAGGCCACGGGCGTGTACTACTTCCATAACGAGGCGGGCGAGGTGATTTACGTGGGCAAGTCCATCAACATCTACAAGCGGATTCAGCAGCACTTTGCCATCGATGTGAAGTCGCGCAAGAGCCTGGAATTCAAGAATTCCATTGCCGATATTACCTGGGAGCTGACCGGCTCGGAGCTAGTGGCGCTGTTGTACGAGTCGCACTTAATTAAACAGCTGAAGCCGGCTTACAACCGGGCCCAGCGGCGCTCGGTGTTTCCAGCCGGCATCTACCTGCGCACCAATGAGGACGGCTACAAGGTGCTGGCCTACGGGCGGGCCGATGCGCGCAATGCCGAAATTCCCATCATCGCGCTGGGCAACCAGTACAAGGCGCAGGGATTTCTGTACCACAAAGTGGCCAAGTTCAACCTCTGCCAGAAACTGTGCGGGCTGTACAAAACGAACGGGCCGTGCTTCGACTTTCAGGTGCACCGCTGCCTGGGCGCTTGCGTGGGCCAGGAGCCGCCCGAGAGCTACAACCTGCGCGTAGATGAAGCCATCGACTCCATCAGCTACGAGCACGAGTCGTTCGTGGTCATCGGCCCGGGCCGCACGGAGCTGGAAAAGACTATTGTGCTGGTCGAGAATGGCCGCTACTGCGGCTTTGGCTACGTGGATGAAACGTTCTCGGCGCGCAAGTTGGCCGATTTCCGCGACGCCATCAAGCCCTATACCGATAATAAGGACATTCAGCAAATTATTCGCAACCATTTGCGCATCAAGCACAAGGGCGAGAAGGTGAAGGTGTTTGGGTAAGAGCCAACTAACTAATTCCCAAAGAAAGGGCCGCGCCGGAAATTCCAGCGCGGCCTTTTCAGTTGGTATGCAGTTGCTATGAATATTACTTCTTGCCGGCCAGAATCTCGTCTACCACCAGCGGGTCCAGCAGAGTAGTTACGTCGCCCAAATTCGAGGTTTCGCCCTCGGCCACTTTGCGCAGGATGCGGCGCATGATTTTGCCGGAGCGGGTTTTGGGCAGGCCCGACACGAGCTGAATCTTGTCGGGCTTGGCGATTTTGCCGATTTCGGCCACCACGGTTTCGATGATGCTGGCTTCCCACTGGCTGCGCTCGGAAGCGGTTTTGGGCAGGCCGTCGCGGCAGATGACGTAGGCGTAGATGCCTTGGCCCTTCACGTCGTGCGGGTAACCGACGACGGCTGACTCCACCACGTGCTCGTTCTGGTTGATGGCATTTTCGATTTCGGCGGTGCCGAAGCGGTGGCCGCTCACGTTAATCACGTCATCGACGCGGCCGATGATGCGGTAGAGGCCCTGCTCGTCGCGCCGGGCGCCGTCGCCGGTGAAATAGTAGCCGGGATAGGGCTGAAAGTAGGTTTGTTTAGCACGCTCGTGGTCGCCCCAGGTGGTGCGGATAATGCCCGGCCAGCTCCCCTTGATGGCGAGGTAGCCTTCCTGGTCGTTGCCCTCGATTTCGGAGCCGTCCTGTGCCAGCAGCACGGGTTGCACGCCGGGCAGCGGCAAGCCGGCGCGGGCGGGCACGCTGGGCGTGATGCCGGCCAGGGCCGAAATCATGATGCCGCCGGTTTCGGTCTGCCACCAGGTATCTACGATGGGGCAGCGGCCCTTGCCCACGTGCTGGTGGTACCAGTGCCAGGCTTCCTCGTTGATGGGCTCGCCCACGGAGCCCAGCACGCGCAAGCTGTGCAGCGAGTAGCTCAGCACGTTATCCAGCGGCGTGGCCATGAGGCTACGAATAGCCGTGGGGGCGGTGTAGAAAATGCTGACGTGGTGCTTGTCGATGACTTCCCAGAAGCGGCCGGCGTCGGGGTACGTGGGCACGCCTTCGAACTGCAGCGAGGTGCTGCCAGCCAGCAGTGGGCCGTAGAGCAAATAGGTGTGGCCGGTGACCCAGCCGATGTCGGCGGTGCACCAGTACACGTCGTTTTCCTCCACCTGAAACACGTTGCGGAAGGTGTAATCGGCCCACACCATGTAGCCGGCGGTGCTGTGCACCACGCCCTTAGGCTTGCCGGTGCTACCGCTGGTGTAGAGGATGAAGAGCGGGTCTTCGGCGTTCATTTCCTCGGCCGGGCAGGTCAGGGCTACGTCCTTCACTTCGTCGTGGTACCACACATCGCGGTCCTCCTGCATGGTCACGGGCCAGCCCAGGTGCTCGACCACGATGACGCGGCGCACGCCCGGGCAGCTTTCCAGCGCCTCATCGACCACCGATTTCACCGGAATTTGCTTGGGGCCGCGGTTGAGGCCGTCGGCGGTAAGAACAAAGTGGGCATCGGCGTCGTTCACGCGGTCGGCAATAGCGGTGGCCGAGAAACCGGCAAACACCACCGAATGCACCGCCCCGATGCGGGCGCAGGCCAGCACCGCCACCGCGAGCTGCGGAATCATGGGCATGTAGATGATGACGCGGTCGCCCTTCTCGACCCCGTTGGCGTGCAGCACGTTGGCGAACTGGCACACCTGCTGGTACAGCTCGCGGTAGGTGAGCCGCAGGTGGCGGGTTTTGGGGTCGTTGGGCTCAAAGATGAGGGCGAGTTTATTGCCGCGCTGGGCCAGGTGGCGGTCGAGGCAGTTCTCGGTGATGTTGAGGCGGGCGCCGTCGTACCACTTGCTGTCGCCGGCCGGAGAAAACTCACCGCTGCGCACGGTATCCCACTTTTTGCGCCAGGTGAAGGGTTCGGCCACGCCGGCCCAGAAAGCGTCGGGGTCTTCCACGGACTGCTTGTAGTCGGCGTGGTACTGTTCGAGGGTGCGGATGCGGGAGTGCATAAGTTGGGTGGTTTGGGTTTTGAGGTTGTTTTAAAGAAGGAAAATGACCCTCATGCAGCGCGCAGCGAAGCAACTTTACTGTATTAGTAAATCAATCGCCTGAATTGCGTTGTGCGGTAAAGATGCTTCGCTACGCGCTGCATGACGGTCATTTAGTTACAGCCTGCGGCAAATCCCTGCCCCAGCCCGCGCCGCGCCAGCCCGGCCCGGACTTCATCGAGGATGAGCGGGTCATCAATGGTCGCGGGCAGTACGAACGTTTCGCCATCGGCCAGCTGGCGCAGGGTTTTGCGGAGGATTTTGCCGGAGCGGGTTTTGGGCAGGCGCGCCACCACCAGCACCTGCCGGAAGCAGGCCAGCCCGCCAATGCGCGCCCGCACGGCCGCCACCAGTTCCTGCTCCAACTGCTCCTCGCCTATCGTCTGGCCATCTTTCAGCACCACCAGTCCGGCGGGCACCTGCCCCTTCAGGCTGTCGGCTAGCCCGAGCACAGCGCACTCGGCCACGGCCGGGTGGGCAGCCAGAATCTCCTCGATTTCGCCGGTGCTAAGCCGGTGGCCGGCCACGTTAATCACGTCATCGACCCGGCCCATGATGTAGGCGTAGCCTTCGGCGTCGCGGTAGCCGCCATCGCCCGAGAGGTAGTAGCCGGGGAAGGTTTCGAGGTAGGCCTGATAGCGCACATCGTCCTGCCAGAGCGTGGGGAAGCAGCCGGGGGGCAAGGGTAGCTTCACGGCCACGAGGCCAGTGGTGCCGGCGGGCACGGGGTGGCCGGCTTCGTCCAGAATCTGCACGTCGTAGCCGGGCACGGGGTGGCCGGCGCTGCCGGCGCGGGGCGCGGGCATGCCTTCGAGGCCGACCAGGGTGGCGAGCATGGGCCAGCCGCTTTCGGTCTGCCACCAGTGGTCGACTACGGGCACGCCCAGCAGCTGGCCGGCCCAGGCGAAGGTGGCGGGGTCGCAGCGCTCGCCGGCCAGAAACAGGTGGCGCAGGCCGCTGAGGTCGTACTTCTTCGCCAGCAAACCGTCCGGGTCTTCCTTTTTGATGGCC
>JALYUH010000187.1 GCA_030853985.1 Bacteroidota bacterium
GGCGTCGGGTGTTCTCGTTTGGGGGGGCTGTAGAGGCGGGGCCTGTCCCCGCCCGGTCGTTCGCGCCGTTGCTTGCAGCCGGGGCAGCGACGGACGGGGTAAGTTCGCCTGGCTCCGGCCATCCGGCTCGTCCAACGGCGGGCGGGGGCAGGCCCCGCCCCTACGGCTAACGGGCTACCCGGCCCCCAATGGCCAGAATAATGGTATCGGCAGATTCATTGGCATCGCGACGCAGCGTAGCCGGCCGGCCAAACCACCGGCGCAGCAGCAGGTGCGAAGGCACGTAAAACACCAGGAACAACCCCGTCATCCAGGCCAGCAGGTACATTGGGGCGGGCAGCCAGGTTTGCGGGTGGGCATCATCGAAACCAAACACGTAGTTGATGTTGACCGGGATTTTGGGGTCGGGCAGCACGGTGCCGGCGGCGGGCAGGAAGAAGTAGGCCACCAGGCACAGGCTCCAGCCCAGGGCCGTCCAGGCCAGCAGGGCGCGGCGGTCGTAGCCCAGGCGCTTCACCAAAAAGATGAGCAGAAACGGCAGCCAGCCGTGGAAGAACGACAGCCCGCGCAGAAACAGCGAGCGGTTCTCATCGAACATATACCCGGTGAGACCCACCAGATGCACGTGGAAGAACTCCCCCAGGAAGTCGGCGCACCACAGTACCTGCGGCACGAGAATGCCCACGGCGGCCATCGAGGCGGGCAGCGGATGCTCGGTCCAGAGGGCGATAAAACTCAGCAGCAAAGCCACGTCGCAGAAATACAGGAAGTTGGTGGGGCCGTAGTCGTGGTAGTACACCGGCACCATCACGGCCAGAAAGGCACTAACAACCAATTTGAGGGCAAGCGGCAAACGGGGCGAAGCAGCGTCCATAACAATTGACGGGGGAAAGTGAGGCGGTTTGGGACCAGCATCGTTGCCAGCCATTAGAACCATCACAAAGGAAGGGCACCGCTCACGCCTCCCAAACCCAAAAACCGCTTACGCCCGACCTTTCAGATTGCACATTGCCTTCGAATCAACCCTATTCATCAGTGCGTTACGCCCCAGTAATCCGACTTTGCAGCCAAGCCCGTCGCAGCTAATCCTGCCCCAGCGCGTGGGCTAAATCGCTCAATAATTCTTCCACCGGCTCAATACCCACGCTCAGCCGCACCAGTCCCACGGAAATACCCAACTCGGCCCGCTGCGCGTCGGTGAGGGCCCGGTGCGAAGTGTAGAGCGGCGACGAACACGATGAATCGACCCCCGCCAGCGAAGGCGCGAACGGGAACCGCTGGCTGCGCTGCATGAAACGGTTCACGACGTTTTCATCGTCGGGCAGCCGAAACGAGAGCATCCCGCCGAAGCGGCCACCGCCCTGCTCGGCGGCCAGCTGGTGCTGCGGGTGCGCGGCCAAGCCCGGGTAGTACACCGCCTGCACGACCGGCTGCTGGGTCAGGAATTCGGCCACGGCCCAGGCATTTTCGGAGTGGGCGGCCACGCGCAGGCGCATGGTTTTCATGCCGCGCACGGCCAGCCAGCTTTCCATCGGGCTTAGGGTGAGGCCAAATACCACGCCAATCTGGCGCAGGCGGGCCGCGTCTTCGGGCGTGCGGGCCACCACGGCGCCGGCCGTCACGTCCGAGTGGCCAGCGAGGTATTTGGTCACGCTGTGCAGCACGAGGTCGGCCCCGTAGCTCAGCGGGCGGGTTAGCACCGGGGTCGAAAACGTATTATCCACCACCAATTTCAGGCCGTGGCGGTGGCATTCGTCGGCGGCGGCGCGCAGGTCTACCACGCGTAGCAGCGGGTTGCTCATTGTTTCGCACAGCAGCAGGCGGGTGGTGGCCTGCACGTAGCCGTTCAGGTCGTAGAGGCGCTCAAACGGCACATACGTTACCGCAATGCCCAACCGGCTCAGCTCCAGGTTCAGCAGCGCCGCCGAGCCGCCGTAGATGTCGGCCGCGCACAGCACATGGTCGCCGGCCTGGCAATACGTGAGCAGCGCCGCGAAAATGGCCGCCATGCCCGAGCCCGTGGCCACCGCGCCCGCGCCGCCTTCCCACTGCGCCACGGCTGCGGCCAGCTCGTCGCTGTTGGGGTTGCCGTTGCGCGAGTACAGGTAGCGGCTGCCCGGCTCGTCGAAGTACTGCTGCACCGCATCCAGGTCCTCAAACTTGAAAACCGACGTTTGGTAGATGGGCGTGATTTTGGGCTGAATGTTGGGCATGAGGGGTCGCGTAAGATGACGGGTGGGCAAAGGTAGAGTCCGGTCAGTCCGCTAGCCTTCCGGAGCCGGCTCGCCGGGCAGTGGCCCACGTTTCACTGCGGGCTCAGCCGCAACCTGCGCCAGCTGGTGCGCCCGGTTTTCGCGCCGGAATACCTCCATCAATACCAGAAAGTACGACACTAGCAGCGGCCCCACCACCAGCCCGATGAGCCCAAAAATCTCCACGCCCAGCACCAGCCCTACCAGCGTCACAAGCGGGTGAATGTCGCCCATGCGCTTGGCCAGCATGATGCGCAGCACATTGTCCACGTTGATGATGATGATGAAGCCGACTAGCAGAATGCCAATGGCCTGCCCATTGTGCCCCTGCGAAAACTGGTAGAGCGCCGCCGGCCCCCAGACAAGCGGCGTGCCCAGCACCGGCAAAAACGCCATAAAAAACGCCACCACGCCCCAGAATAGCGCGTCGGGCACCCCAAATATCCACAGCGTCAGCCCGGTCAGGATGCTTTGCACCAGCGCCACCACCACTTGGCCCAGCACGTTGGCATTCACGTTGTTTTTCAGCGACTCGCCCAGGTCCTCCAGCGTCTCGTTGCGGAACGGCAGGTAGCGGTGCAGCCCCAGCATAAAGTAGGTTTCCTGCATAAACATGTAGTACATCGTGAACAGCATCAGGCCCACAATCACCAAAAAGTTGAGGGCGCTGCTAGCCAGCGTGGGCAACCAGCCGCTCACCTTCGCGCCGGCCTGTAGCAGCAGCTGCCGCACGTTCAATTGCTCGGCAATCTTGAAGCCGGTGGCTTTTTCCACCTTGTGCACGGCTTCCAGCATCTGGTCAGGGTTCTTGGCAAACGTAATCAGCCGGTCGAGCAGCAGCGAGCTGAGCGAGTAAAACGGAATCACGAGCACCACCACCGTAATCAGCAAAATGCCAATTGTAACCAGCCGCGCATTCCAGCGCCGCTTGTGCACCAGCGCCACCCACCACGGCCGAAACACCACAAATAAAATGCCCGCCGCCAGAAACGCCGTGAGATACTGCGCCAGCCCCAGCAGCATCAGCGTGGCCAGGCCCAGCAACGAGGCTACCAGCAGCACGTAGCGCTGCCGGGGCGTATAAATATTCTCAACAGCCGCGAACAGATTAAATGGTTTTTGCATAGGGAAGTCGGGGGCCACCGTGGCCCGGTTGCAGAATTATACGGCCGGCGCGCATTTTGGCTGGCTGCCGCCTTAAAACCAAAAAGCCATTCCCCAGCGGAGAAAGGCTTTTCGATGTAGCCGCCGGGCAGCAGCTACAGCTTCTGCAGGGCGCTGGCGAAGCTGTCGGCAGCCGGGCCACCGTTGGGCAGCTTGCGCAGCCGCTCTTGGTAAGCCATTGCTCTATCCTTCTCTTACAGCTCAATTGCCATGCGGGTCAGGTTCATCAGCGTCGAGATGTCGTGAGGTTCGAGGGCATCTGCCTGCTGCATCTTCTCGTACGATTCCTGCGTTTTGTGCAGGTGCGCGTAGTACACGTCCATATTGAAGTAGCCCAGCGAGTTCTGCGGAGATTACTCCTCCATCAGCTCGGCAATCGGCCGGCCGTTTTCCAGGCCCTTATCGCCCGGCTGCTTCCAGTAGTTGCTGGCGAAAGGCTCAATAGCAGCCGCTACAAAGTCATTTTCCGGCCCGGGCAGCGGCACGCCATCGCGCCACAGCCACGGCTTGCCGCCATTCTTGCGCACCTCCAGCGTCTCGCGAATCATCTGGAGCAGCGGCGCGGGCTGGCCCCCCATTTCGTAGCTTTTGGCCAGGCCCAAGCGCATATTCAGCCGCTCGGGAGCCAGGGCAATGCCCTGCTTCAGCACCGCCGAGGCCTGCGCCATTGTGGCCGGGTCGTAGCTCACCAGCATGGCCGGTAGCCGAGCAGCAACTGCCGGAGTGCCCGCCGGTGCGGCCGGTGCGGGCATTGGCGTGCGCTTCGTAGCCTTATGCAGCAGAAAATTGAAACGGGCCACGTATAAATCGGGGTCCTTGGGCGTGGCCCTCTCCCAATCTGTCAGCACTTTCTCGGCCGCCGCCACATCGGCTGCCTTGAGAGCCGCCCGAAACTGCTCCCGAAACCCATCGGCCAGCACCCAGCTGCTCGGCCCTACCCAGAGCACTAGTGCCCACAAAACTCGTTTTACCCTTTTTGCAGTATGTAAAGAGGAATAAATTGCACTGTAAAGTAGGTCATTCATTCTATATAGGCACAAAAAATCCCCGCGACGCCAAGCATCACGGGGATTTTTAACTTCTAAAGAAGCCCTAAGCTTCGGCCGCTGATTACGCCACGGCCCCTTCAGCCAGCACAATCACATTGTTGCGCAGCACTTCCACCACGCCGCCTTCAATGCGGATGACCTCACGGCCACCCGCGCCACCGGTCAGTGTCACGTCGCCAGCCTTGAGGGCCGCGATGAGCGGGGCGTGGTTGTTCAGCACTTCGAACGAGCCATCGGCCCCCGGAAACTGGGCTGCCGTCACTTCGCCTTCGAATACCTTGCGGTCAGGGGTGATGATTTCTAAATGCATGAGGCTGAACTATAAATTATACCTTATAAATTATGAACTATGCTCCCAAGCCGGGAAGCACATTGGCCATAATTTATAAGGTATAATTCAAAATTTATAATTTCTTCTATCTATTTCGCTTCGGCAATCAGGCGCTCGCCTTTGGCCACGGCATCCTCAATGTTGCCAACGAGGTTGAACGCCGCCTCGGGGAGGTGGTCGTACTTGCCGTCGATGATTTCGTTGAAGCCTTTAATAGTGTCCTTAATGTCAACCAGCACGCCTTTGAGACCGGTGAACTGCTCGGCCACGAAGAAGGGCTGCGACAGGAAACGCTGCACGCGACGGGCGCGGTTCACCACCTGCTTGTCTTCTTCCGACAGCTCATCCATACCCAGAATGGCAATGATGTCCTGCAATTCCTTGTAGCGCTGAAGCAGCTCTTTCACGCGCTGGGCGGTGTTGTAGTGCTCGTCGCCGAGGATATCGGCCGACAGGATGCGCGAGGTCGAGTCCAGCGGGTCAACGGCCGGGTAGATGCCCAGCTCGGCGATTTTGCGGC
>JALYUH010000191.1 GCA_030853985.1 Bacteroidota bacterium
CGAAGCTTCGGCCGAAACCGATGGGCTCGACCGCCTCGAAAACCTGGTGCGCCACCCCAGCGTGCCCACGTTCGATTTCGCCACGGTGGGCGAGGAGCACAGCAACCAGACCGATGCCGAGTTCCTGGCCCGCCTCACGCAGGGCCAGGCGCACTGCCGACGCGGCGACGTGTTTCAGATTGTGCTGTCGCGCCGCTTTCAGCAGGAGTTTTCAGGCGATGAGTTCAACGTGTACCGGGCGCTGCGGTCCATCAATCCCTCGCCTTACCTGTTTTATTTCGACTACGGCGACTACAAAATATTCGGCTCCTCGCCCGAAGCCCAGGTATTGGTGCAGGGCCGCGGAGCCACGCTTTTCCCCATTGCGGGCACCTATCGCCGCACCGGCGACGACGCGGCCGATGCCGCCGCCGCCCAGCGCCTGGCCGCCGACCCCAAGGAAAACGCCGAGCATGTGATGCTGGTGGACCTGGCCCGCAACGACCTCGCCCGCCACGGTACCAAAGTAGAGGTCCGCACCCTGCGCGAAATCCAGTTCTACTCGCACGTCATTCACCTGGTAAGTAAGGTGACGGCCGAGCTGGCCGAGAACACCGATACCCTGCAAGTGGTGGCCGATACCTTTCCGGCCGGTACGCTCTCGGGCGCGCCCAAATTCCGCGCTCTGCAACTCATTGATGGACTGGAGCCTACCGCCCGCGGTTACTACGGCGGTTGCCTGGGCCACCTGGGCTTCGATGGCAGCTTCAACCACGCCATCATGATTCGCTCGTTTTTAAGCACCGGCAACCAGCTGTATTTCCAGGCCGGCGCGGGCGTGGTGGCGGCCTCCCAGGTGCAGTCGGAGCTGGAGGAGGTGCACCACAAGTTGGGGGCCTTGCGGGCAGCGTTGCAAGCGGCGGCAGAGGTGCAGTAGTCCTATTAGAACGTCATGTCGAGCGTAGCCGAGACATCTCGCGTGCCACGGCAAATCAATCGTCAAACGAATCGAGCGAGATGTCTCGGCTACGCTCGACATGACGTTTCTTATCAAGTTCAAAATCATGAAAATCCTCGTTCTCGATAACTACGACTCCTTCACCTACAACCTGGTGCACCTGTTGCGCGAGCTCGGCCACGGCCCGAACCTGACGGTGACGCGCAACGACCAGCTCACCCTCGAAGCCGTAGATGCGTACGACGCCATCCTGTTGTCGCCCGGCCCTGGTATCCCGATGGAGGCGGGCCTGATGCCGGCCATCATCCAAAAATACGCGCCCACCAAACGCATTCTGGGCGTGTGCCTGGGTCACCAGGGCTTGGCTGAAAGCTTTGGCGCGGAGCTCTACAACATCCCCGCCGTGCTGCACGGCGTAGCGAATGAAGCGGAAGTGACCGTGCCCGATGAGCGCCTGTTTGCCGGCCTGCCCGCGCGGTTCCAGGTGGGGCGCTACCACTCCTGGGCGGTGCGGCCCGAGTCGATGCCCGCGACGCTGGAAGTAACGGCCCGCGACGCCAACGGCGAGGTGCTGGCTTTCCGCCACCGTGAATTTGACGTGCGCGGCGTGCAGTTCCATCCCGAAAGCATTCTCACCGAGCACGGCGCGCAGATGTTGGAAAACTGGCTCCGCTAGAACCTGAAGAAATAAAAGAACGTCATGCTGAGCGCAGCCGAAGCATCTCGCGTGCAATAGTAATTAAATCGTCGAACGATGCGAGCGAGATGCTTCGGCTACGCTCAGCATGACGTTCTAAAAATAAAGCAAGCTTTGAAACACATTCTCACCAAGCTTTTCGACCACCAGCCCCTGACCCACACCGAGGCCCACGCCGCCATGCGCCAGCTGGGCGAGGGCGGGGCCAATCCGGCCGAAACGGCGGCCTTCCTCGCCGTGTACCGGATGCGGCCCATCACGGTGGCCGAGTTGGCCGGCTTTCGGCAGGCGCTACTCGATTTGAGCCGCGACCCCGAGCTGGGCACGCACGAAGTTGTGGACATTGTAGGTACCGGCGGCGACGGCAAAAACACCATCAACATCTCCACGCTGGCCTGTTTCATTGTGGCCGGCGCGGGCACGCTGGTGGCCAAGCACGGCAACTTCGGCGTGTCGTCGGTTTCGGGTGCTTCCAATGTGCTGGCGCATTTTGGGTATGATTTCGAAGCCAGCCCCGACCAGCTGCGGCGGCAGCTCGACCGGGCGGGCATCTGCTTTCTGCACGCGCCAGCGTTCCATCCGGCCATGCGGCATGCCGGTCCCATCTGGCGCGAGCTGGGCCTGCGCACGTTTTTCAACATCCTCGGCCCGCTGGTGAACCCGGCCCGGCCAACGGCCCAGCTGCTGGGCGTATTCAGCCTGGAGTTGCAGCGTCTCTACCACTACCTCATGCAGCCCACCGGCGCGCGCTACGCCGTGGTGCACGCCCTCGATGGCTACGACGAGCTGGCCCTTACTGGCCCAGCCAAAGTGGTGTCGTCCTTCGAAGGCGAGCGGCTTTTCACCGCCGATACGTTAGGCCTGCCCGCCTGCACGCCCGATGACCTGGCCGGCGGCAGCACCGTCGCCGCTTCCGCCGAAATGTTTAAGCACGTGCTCGACGGCCACGGTACCGCCGCCCAGCGCCACGTAACCACCGCCAACGCCGCCCTGGCCCTGCAATGCGCCCGCCCCGGCCACAATAAAA
>JALYUH010000195.1 GCA_030853985.1 Bacteroidota bacterium
GGCCATAGGGAGCAGGGGAGGAGCCGGCCGCACGGGCCGCCCAGGGCTGCAAGCTAGCCGCCAGGGAACTACCCGGCAAGCTTCGGCCAAAGCTTGCGGCGGGTCGTACCTTTGCGGTTCGTTTTCGTCCGGCTCCGCCTATGGTTACTTCCACTTCCTCGTTTCCGGCCGTGCTACCCGCCGATAGTCCGGCCGCCAACCGTGCCGTGCAGGTGCACCGGCTGGGCCTGGTCGAGTACGTGCCCACCTGGCAGCTGCAGGAGGCGCTGATGGAGGCCACGCTGGCCCTCAAAACTCAGAACCGCCTGGGCGAAGCGACTGGTGCCGCGCCGCTGCCCACCCCCAACCACCTGCTGCTCTGCGAACACCCGCACACCTACACGCTGGGCAAAAGCGGCAAGCCCGAGCACCTGCTCCTGGATGAGCAGGCCCTGGCCGCGCACGAAGCCAGCTTTCACCGTATCAACCGCGGCGGCGACATCACCTACCACGGCCCCGGCCAGCTGGTGGGCTACCCCATCCTCGACCTCGACAACTTTCGGCCCGACATTCACTGGTACCTGCGCACGCTGGAGGAGGCCGTTATGCGCACCCTGGCCGAGTATGGCTTGAGTGCCGGCCGCATTGCCGGCCTCACCGGCGTGTGGCTTGGCTGGGAAGAGGGCGCGCCCAACCCGCGCAAAATCTGCGCCCTCGGCGTGAAGTGCAGCCGCTGGGTTACCCTGCACGGCTTCGCCCTGAATGTGGCCCCCGACCTGTCCTACTTCGGCCACATCGTGCCCTGCGGCATCACCGATAAAGCCGTCACCTCGCTGGCCCAGGAGTTGGGTTCCGGCGCTGCCGTTGCCGTGGCCGACGTGCAGGAGCGCCTGCTGCCGCACCTGCTGGAACTGTTGGGCGGCACGGAATCTGCTCTGGAGGCAACCGCGCCGCTTTTTATTCCGAAACCTGAATAGCGGCCCTTGGCAATCTGTAAAATCCATTCAGTCCGCACGACGCCGTAATGAAGCAAGATATTTCGTTTGACCCCATCGAAGGCGTGTCCGTGGCCGTGGTGCTGGCCGCCGACCAGGCCCTGAACGCCGAAGGCCAGCCCATCTGGCAGGTGTACTTGCTGAATGAAAATGCCTTCCCGCTCGAAAACGTCATCATCAACGCCAACGGCTACGGCCAGCAGCCCGACGGCGAGAAAGTGCGCACCTCCACGCTGCGCTACTCGTTTGAGGAAGTGCCGCCGCACACCGCCGTGCCCGTCGAGCCGCTCGACCCGTCGCTGTTCCACCTCAACAACCAATACTGGGTGAGCTACTACCGCGGCCCCCGGATTTTCGACAAGAAATTCATCTTCGTGCCCGAGTCCATCGTGCCCGATAACTTCTCCCACATTCCCCTGCTCGACCGCGTGGGCGTGCTACACAGCTAAGCCGGTTGGCGTTTTCGTCGCCCGTCTCCGCGCTTATACCATCCTTATACTATGAGTCATCTCGATATTCCGCTGGCACTTTCCTGGATGTGGGCCATGCTGGTTTCACTCTTCGCCGTGCCATCCATCATCTACATTGCCCACCTCAAAAACATGCTCGACACGCCCAACGGGCGCACCGTGCATCAGTCGCTTACGCCGCGGCTGGGCGGGGTGGCCGTGTTCGCGGGCTTCATGTCGGCCCTCACCATTTTCGCGCCCCTCGAAAACGGAGTGAAGGAGCTGCTCGCCGGCTGCATCATCCTTTTTTTCGTGGGGTTGAAGGATGACCTCGTGGGCATGTCGGTATCGAAGAAGTTTGTGGGCCAGCTCCTCGCCACCGGCATCGTGATGATAATGGCCGACGTGCGCCTCACCAGCTTCCAGGGCATTTTGGGCATCGGCACGCTGCCGGTGGGCATCAGCTACGCCTTCACCTTCTTCGTGATTGTGGGCATCACCAACGCCATCAACCTCATCGACGGCCTCGATGGGCTGGCCGGTACCATTGTGCTCATCATCTGCAGCACGTTCGGCTACTACTTCTACGCCTATGGCGGAGCCAGCTTCGGCAATTATGCCTACGTGGCCATCTGCCTCATTGGCGGGCTGCTGGGCTTTCTGCGCTACAACTTCCACCGCGCCCCCATTTTCATGGGCGACACCGGCTCGCTGGTCTGCGGTTTCATCGTGTCGGTGCTCGCCATTCAGTTCATCGAGATGGGCCTGCGCGTGGGGCGGCCGTTTGGCGCGGCGGCCCCGTCGGTGGCGGTGGGCATTTTGTTCGTGCCGCTGTTCGATACCATCCGCGTTTTCTCGTTGCGCATGGCCGCCGGCAAGTCGCCCTTCTCGCCCGATAAAAACCACATCCACCACCGCATCCTGGCCATGGGCTTCCAGCAAATCAGCACCGTGCTGCTGCTGGCGCTGCTCAATATCATCGTTACGCTGTTCGTTATCCGGTTCGCCTACTTGGGCAACACCATTCTCATTGCTGGGCTGGTGGTTTTCTCGGTCATGCTCAGCATCTTTTTCGGCGTGTACCAGAGCCGCCTCACCCGCCGCCAGCTGCAGGCCGCTCAGGTTTCCGGCCAATAGCTGCCTGCGCTATGCCCGCCGCCCGCCGCTTGCGCCTGCCCCTGCCGCGCCTGTTTGGCTGGCTGTTTGCCTGCGCCTGCGGGCTGTTGGGCGGGGCTACCCGCGCCAGCGAATACCGGCAGCTACCGCCCGCCTCGCCCACCGCCCTCTCCGCCGACTGGCTGATGCACGATGCGGCCCGCAACCGCCTCATCTTCTACCTGCCCGGCTACCACCAGCCCGCCCACGCCTATTACCAATGGGTGCGCGTGGGCTCCAACCAGCCGTTTCCGCTGTCCTTTGCTGCCCAGCCCGGCCTCAGCCTGTTTCTCGATAACCAGCTCGTTTTCACGGCCCGCGCTGCGACCACTTACTCGCTCGACCTGGCCCGGCTGCTGCCCGCGCAGCTGCCGCCCGGCCGCCACCTGCTGGCCGTGTGGCAGCCCGATGGCTCGCCCTCCCTGGCCTCGTTTTCGGGCGTAGCAACCGTGGCCAGCGCGGTTACCGCGGGCCAGCCCAAAGCCGTGGGCCTGGCCTTGCCCCGCCTGCCCGCCCCCCAGGGCCAGAATGTGTACCTGAGCTTTCTGCTGCTGCTGGGCCTTTCCTACGGAGCCATCCGCGTGACCTACCAGCCTGGTTTGGCGCGCATTTTTCAAATCGAAGAGTTATTCGGCGTGAGCAGCGACCAGTCGGCCTTCCTCGTCAAGCCCGCCTTTTCGCTGCTGAACCTGCTGCTGGTGGTGCTGTTCGCGCTCTCGTTTGGCCTGCTGCTCACCGCCATCCACACCGATTTGCAGAGCCTGCCGCTGCTGCGGCAGTTTTTCAACGTGCCCGAGTCGGCCATCGTCGGCCGGGTCGTGCTCTACACCGGCATCATCACCACCTTCGTATTCGGCAAGTACCTGTTTCTATCGCTGATGGCCTACATTTTTGGGCTGCAGCCCTTGGTCGATGTGCAGTATCGCGAGTTTCTGCGCACCACGCTGCTGGTCGGGCTCATTCTGCCGCTGGTACTGCTGCTGTACCTCAGTCTCAACGGCACTTTCCCACTGGCCGTAGCGTGGGCGGCCAGCACGGCCATCGGCCTCGTGCTGGTGGGCACGGTGCTGCGCGTAGCCCGTACGCTGCATCGCCATGCCTCCCTACTGAATTTGCATTTGTTTGCCTACCTTTGTGCTACCGAAGTACTGCCTTTGCTGGTAATACTCAAACTTATTGTTTTTACATACTGATTGATGCCGGCCTCGCGGCTGAGCCAATACTCTTCCGACTCTTATTGTCCTAAGCATTACCCCCTTCCTTTTCCGTATGGCCGAGAGTGCAGACAAGCCGGGCACAGGCCGGCACGCCACGCGCATTAGCAGCATCCTGGTTACCCAGCCAAAACCCACCAACGACGTTTCCCCCTACTTTTCCATTGCCGAGAAATACGGCATTAAAGTGGATTTTCGGGAGTTTATCGACGTGCAGCCCGTTTCCTATAAGGACTTTCGAAAGGATAAAATCAGTATCCTCGAATATACGGCTATTATTTTCACCAGCCGCAACGCGGTCGACCACTTCTTCCGCATTTGCCAGGAGGCCAAGCTCGAAATGCCCGCCGAAATGAAATATTTCTGCATTTCGGAGCAAACGGCCAACTACCTGCAGAAGTACATCGTGTTGCGAAAGCGCAAGCTATTTGTGGGCGAGCGCACGGCCGCCGACCTGTTTGATGTCATTAAAAAGCACAAGGGCGAAAAATTTCTCTACCCCTGCTCCGACATCCGGAAAGACGACTTGCCCGTGTTCATGCGGGCCAACAACCTCAAGTTCAGCGAAGCCGTCATCTACCGTACGGTCGCCAGCGACCTGTCCGACCTGTCCGATGTGAAGTACGACTGCATCGCGTTTTTCAGCCCTTCCGGCATCAGCTCGCTGTTCATCAATTTCCCCGATTTCGTGCAGGATGGCACCCGGCTGGCCGCTTTCGGCCCCACCACCGCCAAGGCCGTCATCGATGCCGGCCTCATTCTCGACATTGAAGCCCCGCATCCCAACGCGCCGTCCATGACCGGTGCCATCGAAGCCTACATTCGGCGGCACGTCCAGCCCGCAGATTAGGGCAAGGCTGCTAAAAGTGATACGGCCAACCAGCAGCAAGGTGCCAAACCCCGTAGATTCTTAGCCATTTAATGCCGACCCGGTACTTCCTGGGTCGGTTTTTTTTATTTGAATTTTTTGAAGAGAGATTTTGAGTTACATTTGGAAGCTGTTCTTCACCGCCGGCCCACCCCTGACTTCCGGTTATTTCTCCCTCTTCGTAACCCTCTGTACCTCACCCCCATGAAAGGAAATTTACTTGCAACGCTGTTGCTTTCGGCAACGGTTGGCTCAGCTTTGGCCCAGCAACAGCCCCAATTCACCCAATACAGCCTCAATGGCATGTCGCTCAACCCGGCATACGCGGGCATTAAGGGCTACGGGGAAATTAATTTACTTGGTCGCTACCAGTATTACAACTACGGCACCTTTGGCGGGGCCAATGGCTCGCCCCGAACCGGCCTTTTCACTGCTTCGCTACCAGTACTGGCTACTGGCGGCGGCGTGGGCGTGAGCGTGTACTACGACCAGATAGGCCAATCGAAGATGACCAATGCGGCCCTCTCGTATTCGCAGCACATCAAGTTGGGCGAAGGCAAGCTCGGCATTGGTATCCAGGGTACCTATACCTACCTGGGCAAAGGCACTTACATTGCCATCGACCCCGACGACATCAACGTGCCCAAGGATGCTTCCGACAGCAAGTTCGATGCCGGTGCCGGCGTTTGGTATGAAGGGCCCAAGTTTTACGCGGGCCTGAGCGTGAACAACTTGCTCCGTTCAGGCTACACGTTCAAGAGCGATGCGAGAAGCAATGCGGGCATTGCCAGCAAGTACATTGCCGAGAACCACGCCTACTTCACCGCCGGCTACAATATCGATGCCTCGTCGTCCGTTGTTGTAACCCCGAACGTTCTGGTTAAGGCCGTATTGCCAGGGAAGTACTCTGACAGTAACAAGTTTAGCAATAGCAATAATTATTCATTTGAAGGCGGAGTGCGCGCTACGCTGGATGATAAATATTGGATAGGTGCCAACTATCGGCATCAGGAATCCGTTTCAGCATTATTAGGCCTGAGCTTTGCTAAGGACAATGCGTTGCGGCTCGGTGGCGCTTTCGATATCATCACCGTCAACCAGGCAGCCCGGGCATTTAGCTCATACGAAATTATGCTCTCCTACCGGCTCCCAAAGCCGAGCCTGTTCACGCATCCGGCGGTTCGCACGCCACGCTATAGCTTCTAATCTTACTATTTTTTTTATTCTAGCCCGAAATTGGCATTATCCTATCGGGTTAGGATAAATTTTAGTCTGGCCTACAAATAACAAATCGGATTAACCGAGTTATTTACGCTGTTCAGCGTGTTTTTATTAAAATTGGTTGGTTTTGGGAATGGTAGGGTATTGCACAGTATCCTAAAAAAGTGTAGATTTGCCAGCCCATCTAAATGTACTTTAGCGGTATCGACAATTAAAACAGAATCTCTAACTCTCATGAACAAGCTTTTAGCAGTATCCCTTTTCGCTATCTCCGGTGCATTATTAGGTGGGTGCGGATTTGGTAAAGGCCCTCAGGGTGACCTGGTTGGGGCAGAAGACCGTCCTATTTTCAACCCGCAGGAAGTGCCGCTTGGCATGGTCCCTTGCCCCGGTGGTACTTTTCACATGGGCCAGACCGACCAGGATATTTCTGCGTCGATGGTGAACATGAACAAGCAGGTGACTATCGCGGGCTTCTACATGGACGAAACCGAGATTACCAATAACGAATACCGCCAGTTTGTCGATGCCATCAAGCAGGACTCGCTGGATGTGCTGGGCGAGGAATACGTGATGACCGAACTTTACCCCGATACTACGGTGTGGGTGCGCGACTTCACCTACCATATGGGCGACCCCTTGCTCGAATACTACTACACGCATCCTGCCTTCGACGATTATCCGGTGGTAGGTGTAGACTGGTTTGCGGCTAAATATTTCTGCAACTGGCGCACCAAGTTCCGCAATGCCTCCCGTGAGGAAACCGGCTTCGCCAACGACCCCAATTTCCGCCTGCCCTCCGAGGCCGAGTGGGAATATGCCGCCCGTGGGGGCCGCGACATGGCTACCTACCCCTGGGGTGGCCCGTACCTGCGCAACAGCAAAGGGTGCATGCTGGCCAACTTTAAGCCCGGCCGGGGCGACTACGCTTCCGATGGCTTCGCCTACACCGCCGAGGTTGGCTCGTTCTTCCCCAACGACTTTGGCCTGTACGACATGGCTGGCAACGTAGCGGAGTGGTGCGATGATGCTTACATGGAAGCCTCGGTGCCCGTAGTTTGGGACTTGAACCCCACCAACCCCGACGACAACGAGCCCCGCAAAGTAGTGCGCGGTGGTTCGTGGAAAGACATTGCGTACTTCCTCGAAACCGGTACCCGCAACTTCGAATACCAGGACTCGGCCCGTTCCTACATCGGCTTTCGCTGCTCGATGATTCAGATTGGCATGGGCAGCAACAGCTCGCTCAACTAATATTTAAGCTTCAATCATCTCTTCCCTTAAACACCTTACATTCAACCTTTTCAATTTAAAAATTACTATGGCAGCTAAACATAGCTTTCTCTACGATTCTCTAATGCCTAAAATCTACGGCATCGGTGCAGCAGTTGTAATCGTTGGTGCTCTTTTCAAAATTGAGCACTGGGCTTATGCCGACCTGATGCTGATTGCCGGCTTGAGCACGGAGGCCGTTATTTTCTTTCTGAGCGCTTTCCAGCCTGCTAACAAAGACCATGACTGGTCGCTGGTGTACCCCGAGTTGAGCGAAGGCTACGACCCGTCGACCGGTAACCCGAGCTTCTCGAATGAGAGCAATAGCGGTAAGGGCCTGACGATGAAGCTGGACGATATGCTGAAAAACGCCAACGTAACGCCCGAAGCCCTCACCAGCCTGGGCCAGGG
>JALYUH010000208.1 GCA_030853985.1 Bacteroidota bacterium
GCCCCATTGGGCGTGGCCAGTAGCGCCCGGTACAGCGGCACCAGAAACTTGCGCCTCCCCACGTGCCGCAGAAAGTTGCCCACGGCCGCATCGGCCGGCGCGTAGCCCGCCCGTAGCGTGTGCGGAAACCAGGCCGTGAGAATTTCCGCGTTGCCGGAACCGGTGAAGCCAAACGCCGCGTCGAGTTCCGCCAGTTGTTCGGCTGGGAGCGAAGCGGGCAGGCTGTTGAGAAAGTGGACCCACTCGTGGCTGCTCCAGTTAGTGGTAGCCGGGAGGAGAGAGGCCGGGGCCGCACCGGCGGCCAACTGGCCGCTGGCCTGGTCGACGGCGGCGAAGCGGCTCGATGTGGCGGCTGGCGCGTTGGCGGGCAGGCCGGGGCCGTGCACCCAAGCGGCCAGGTTCAGGCGGGCTTCGAGTCCGGGCTCGGCATCAAGCAGCTCGGCGCGGAGGTAGTGCAGGAAGGTGGCGGTGTCCATCGCCTGAAAGCTGAACCGGGCGAAGTACTCCTTAATAAAGGCATCGAGCCGGGGCCGGCCCACGAGCGACTCCAGGGTGAGGAGCAGGGCGCAGCCTTTCTCGTAGGCAATTTCGGTCATGCCCTCGTCGGGGTCGCGGCCGGCCAGCCGCAGGTGCAGATGGGTGTCGGGGCTGGTGGCCCCAAGCTCCGCAATGGTATGGTGCAGGACCGCGCCGCCCAGCACCTGGAGCATGTCGGCATATTCGCGCCCATACAAATGTTCCATGATGCGACGCTCGAAATACACCGTAAATCCTTCGTTTAGCCAGAAATCATCCCAAGTTGCATTTGTAACCAGATTGCCCGACCATGAGTGCGCCAACTCATGCGCCACCAGACTGGTCAAGCTGCGGTCGCCGGCCAGAATAGTAGGTGTTACAAATGTTAACCAAGGGTTTTCCATCCCGCCAAAAGGGAAGGAGGGGGGCAGCACCAGCAAGTCGTAGCGCTCCCAGCGGTAGGGGCCGTAAAGTTCTTCAGCCGCCGCCACCATCTTTTCGAGGTCGGCAAACTCGTGGGTGGCTACCGGTAGCGTGGCCGGCTCGGCGTAGATGCCGGTGCGTGCGCTAAGCGGGGCGAAGGCCAAGTCGCCCACAGCCAGGGCCATCAGGTAGGCCGGGATGGGCTGGGCCATGCGGAAGTGGTACTCGCCGCTCGGGTCGAGTTGCTGCGGGTTTTCGGCGCTCATCAACGCCAGCAGGTGGGCGGGTACGCGCACTGTGGCTTCGTAGGTGAAGCGGATGCCCGGCGAGTCCTGACACGGTAGCCAGGTGCGCGCCAGGATGGCCTGCGACTGCGTGAAAAGGAAGGGCTGGGAGCCGGCCGTCTGGGCCGGGGCGAGCCACTGCAGGGCGGCGGCCGTGGGGGCCGTGCGGTAGGCAATGCGCACGGCCGTGGCTCCGGCCGGCAAAGCAATGCGCAGCGCCTTACCCAGCACGGCATCGGCCGCCTCCAGGCTGAACCTGGCTGGCGTGGGCTGGTCGGCGTCGTCGAGCGTATCTACGGTTTCAATGGTCAGGTCGCGGGTGTCGAGCGCCAACTCATCAGCGGCCCCGGGGTTGGCCAGCTGCCAGGTGGCGGTGCCGGCCAGGGTGTGTTGGTCGAAGTCGACGGTGAGCTGAAGGGCCAGATGGCGCACCCGCACGGGGCTACGGCTGGCGTAGCTGTGCGGGTCGGGCGGCAGCGGGGCGGGGGCGGTGGTGGGGAGCATGAGGGCGGTGGTCGGTAAAAAAGAGAGGGGGGAGGAGGTCTGTTTTGCAATGAGCTTTAAGTCGACAGCTGCAAAATAGAAGCGGCAGGAAGCCATAATCGGATAAACCAGGTTTAGATGCCAAGCCAGCCGACTACGTGTGTTGCAAGCGCCAAGCCTTCAGTAGCCGGGGAGCCCCTGATAGAAATTCATACGGAACTGGCACGATTCCGGCGGAGCGGGCGTAGGCCGATGCCGTGTTGTGGCGTACTTTGCAGCCAGACTGCCTCGGGCAGCCCGGCGCAACCCCGCCCGTGGCTTGGCAGTACAACCCCCGCTTAGGCTACGGCCGAGGTTGGTTTTTTCGCCCGCTTTATTTCTTTCGATGACATTCCTCCTCCGATTTACTTCCTTACTGTGGCTGCTACTGGCCGCGCTGGGCAGCACTACCCTCGCTTCCTGTGGCTCCGACTCGCAGACAAAAACGGCAGCTGGCCAACAGGCGGCTTCCGATTCGTCGGTTACGGCCGTGGCCGGTGCGCAACCCCGCATGGACAGCACCCAGCTCATTTCAGCCTTCCGGGGCGAGCCAGCTTTCAAGTCGCAGCTGCTGCCGGCGCTTCGCTTTTACCGCGACCGCAAGTTCCAACTTGGGTGGTTTAAGAACCACGAACCAGTGGCCCAGGTTAAGAACATCCTGTCTATTATAAGTAAAGCGGCGGATGAAGGTCTGAACCCTAAGGACTACCAAATTAAGGATATATCGAAAATGCTGGCCGAGCTGGAAAAGGTTCGTGCTGACTCCGTACGCCGCAATTTGCTGGAGCGTCAGGTGGACATCGCCCTGACCGGCACGTACCTGAAGTGGGCCAACGACTACTACCGGGGCATCGCGAATCCACGCGACAAGAAGGATTCATCTTGGATGGTGAAGCCCAACAAAATCAAGCTCAACAAAGCGCTGGCTACCTTTTTGGGCGAGCGCAAAAGCCGCTACAACTACTACGAGTTTGCGCCGCTGCACCCCGAATACGACCAGCTAAAGCAAGCCCTCGCCACCTATCGCGCCCAGGAACGGGCCGGCGGCTGGCCCGCCCTGCCCGCCAATACCGTCCTCAAACCCGGCCAGTATTCGCCGGCCGTAGCGGCCCTGCGCAAGCGCCTGCTCGATAGTGAAGGCGGCGAAGCTGCCAGCGCACCGGCCCCTACTGCCGCCAAACCCGGCCAGCCGGCCGACGTGTCCGCCCTTACTTACGACGCTAAATTGGAGGCGGCCGTGAAAAAATTTCAGGAAGATGCGGGCTTGAAAGCCGATGGTATCGTCCGCGGCGAAACCCTTAAGCAGCTCAACGTGCCCATCGGCACGCGCATCGACCAGCTTATTCTGAACATGGAGCGGTGGCGTTGGTTGCCCAAAAAGTTTGAGCCAAATTATCTGCTCGTGAACATTCCGGAGTACACGCTGCACGTGGTTGAGGAAAACAAGGAAGCCTTCAACATGCGCGTGATTGTGGGCAAAGTGCTGCACGAAACGCCGGTGTTCAGCGACAAGATGGAGTACGTCGTGCTGGCTCCCTACTGGAACGTTCCCTTCAGCATTATCGACAATGAGCTGCGTGATAAGCTCGCCGCCAACCCGGGCTATCTCGACCATCTAGACATGGAAGTGGTGAAGGGCTACGGCCGTAAAGCAACCATTGTCGACCCCTCCAGCATCGACTGGGCCAACGTGACGCAAGAGACTTTCAAGTACACGCTGCGCCGCCGCCCGGGACCCAAAAACGACCTCGGTGACGTGAAGTTTATCTTCCCCAACTCGAACGATATCTACCTGCACGACACGCCTCACGACGAGCTGTTTTCGCAAAGCTCGCGTAGCTTCAGCCACGGCTGCGTGCGTCTGTCCGAGCCCATCAAGCTGGCCGAGTACCTGCTACGCGACCGCCCCGAATGGGACAAGCAAACCATCCTCGACACCATCGCTACGCACCGCGAGAAGTACATTACCCTGAAGCAAAAGCTGCCCGTGTACCTGGTGTACTTCACCGCCTGGGCTGATGCCGACGGGCACCCGCACTTCCGCGACGACATCTACGGGCTCGACAAGAAGCTTGCCCGCGAGTACTTCGACTAGGTAAGACCGGCCGATTCCGGCGCGTACTCGCCTAACGAAGCCCCGATGGCCCTACGGCCACCGGGGCTTTTTTTGTGCCCGCCATGGCCCCTGTTGCGCTCGGGACGCTCGTCTACACAGCGGTTGCGTGGGGCATTTCTGGCATCATCATCATTGCCAGCAGCGGAATGTACGATGTGAGCAAGGGCAAATTAGTACAGCAGAAGACTGCTGCACAATTGACAATAAAGCGAAAACACAGCACAGGGAAAGCTAAGTAAATGATTGATAACATTTGTATTTATATGCATTTGATACAAATGTTAGTAGAATATTAAGAAGAAGGTCGAGGCAACTTATTGTTTATAATTGTAAATAGATTTGTCAGATCGGTGGGAGGTGTTGCCTGGATTAATTACGTACTACATTTGTAATCTAAATCGATTCATGGTAGAGCGCATCCGAACCCTGCTGGAGAGCCGTCAGCTGACTCCAACTCAATTCGCCGACCTTATTGGGGTAGCCCGGCCCATCGTCAGTCACATCCTGTCGGGCCGCAATAAGCCTAGCTTGGAGGTGGTGCAGCGCATTCTGGCTGCTATGCCCGACTTGTCGATGGCATGGTTACTAAATGGTAGTGAGCCGATGCTGGTTGGCACCAGCCCCCCCATCAGCATAGGAGAGATTATCCTGCCAAGCCCGACTGCTACCATTCAGCGAAGCGAAGCGGTGCCAGTGTCAGCAACCCCAAAATC
>JALYUH010000359.1 GCA_030853985.1 Bacteroidota bacterium
ACGGAGATGAGGTTGCTGAAGCCGCTGGCTCGGAGCGGGGCTGGTTGATTGCCGGCCCGAGCCGCCGGAGCGGACGCCAGCGCCGCAATCAATCGGCCCCACCCACCAGCAGGGACCGAAAAACTTATTGCCGCACCACGCGGCGCGTGGCGGTCTGGCCCTGGGCATCGCGCAAGAGTAGCACGTACACGCCGGCGGGTAGGGCGCTCAGGTCGAGCTCGGCCTCGGCCCCGCTCAGGCGCAGGCTGGTGCGCAGCAGCACCGCGCCCAGCAGGTTGCGCACCTCGGCCCCGTAGAGGCCGGCGGCGTGGGCATCGGTGAGGGCCAGGCGCAGGCGGCCATCGAGGGTGGGGGTGGGGTAGAGGCTGAGGCTGGGCAGGGCCAGCTCGCTGCGGGTGGCCAGAGGCTGCACGCGCAGCAGGTAGTCTTCCACCTCGGCGTTCAGCAGGTTCACGCTGCACGGGCCGGGCACGTTGGCATTGGCGTTGGCCTGCACCAGCACCCGCATGCGGGTGCTGAACGTGCGCGAAGGCACCGTGAACGAACCCGTGAACGTATTCGCCGTGGGGCCGTTGGTGCTAACGCCCGTGGCCACCAGCTCGCTGGTGTCGAACACGCCGTTCTGGTTCAGGTCGACCCACACGGCCGTGCGATGAATCACGTTCACGTTGGTAGCCACCGTGATGGGCACGGTAGCGCCCGGCACCACCGTAATCGGATTGGTTAGGTAGCTGCCGTAGCCGCCGGTGGCATTGCCGGTCGCGTTGGCGTAGCTCACCGACGGCACGCTCAGGCTCGTAATCCAGAACGGGCTGGCCTGCGGCTGGCCGCCGGGGCCGGTGGGCCCCACGCCGTTGGCACTGCAATAGGTGAGGCAGGGCACCTGCACGCTCACCGCGTTCAGGCGCGTGACGGTGGCCGTGCCGAAGCCGTTGGTGGCCGTCAGCGTTACGTTGTAGGTGCCGGTGGCCGTGTACTGGTGCGAAGGGTTTTGCAGGGTGCTGATGGCACTGCCATCGCCAAAGTCCCAGGCCCACGCGGTGGGTAAGTTGGTGCTCAGGTCGGTAAACTGCACCGGATTCACGCAGCTGCCCACCACGTAGTTGCTGCTGAAGTTGATGATGGGCGGCAGCGTGTTGGCCCGCACGATAACGGTGTAATCTTCGGCCTGGCCGCTTGCGGGGTTGGCGCAGGGGCCGGGGGTGTTGCCAATGGCATCGGCCACCACGCGCAGGCGCAGGGGCTGGTTGAGCACCACGCCGGAGGGCAGGTTGATGGTGGTGGTGGTGCCGGGCGAGGCCGTGATGGCGCTGGAATAAAGCTGCTCAGCCACCGTGAGAATGCCGTTGTTGTCCTTATCCAGGTACACCCGAATATCGTGCGGGTTGGTGCCGCCCGTGGTGATGGCCATCGAATAGTTGATGCCCACCGTGAGCTCGGTGCGCTGGGTGCAGGTAAAATCCTGGTAGCCCGCGCTGCCATCGGCCGAGGGATTGTTGATGGTATTTAGCTGGAAGCGGGTGATGCCGTAGTTGGCGAAGTAGCTCTGCGTGACCGGGGTGCAGCTGGCCGCCACCGGCACCGTGGTGTTGTACACGATGCTGGTGGCGGCGCTGGTGGTGGCCCCGGCCGCGTTGGTGGCCTTCAGCGTAACGGCGTAGGTGCCGGCCGTGGCGTACTGGTGCGTGGGGTTTTGCAGGGTGCTGGTGGTGCCGTCGCCAAACGTCCAGAGCCAGCTGGTGGGCGCGTTCTGGCTGGCATCGGTAAACTGCACGCTGCCGGTGCAGGTGGTGGTGGCACTCACGGTGAAGGCCGCCACCGGCGGGCTGGCGTTAGCCGCCAGGGTTACGCTGTAGTCCTCGTCCTGCGAGTACTGGGGCCGCGAGCACGAAGTCGGCACGGCCACGTTGGAGTAGTCGGCGGCCACGCGCAGGCGCAGGCTGGTGCCCAGCACCGCCGTGGCCGGCGGCGTGAAGGTGCCCGCGTGCAGGGTGGCATTGTCGGAGCTGAATACCAGCTCGCCCGCGCCGGTGAAGGCCCCGTCGTTGTTGTAGTCAATCCAGACGCGCACGTTTTCCGCTACGTTCGGCCCCGTGCGCACGCTGATGGCGTAGGGCTGGGCCACGGTCAGGGCCGCGTTTTTGGTGCAGCTGTTGTCTTTGTAGCCTTCAGTATAGTTAGCCGTAGTGTTGTTGATGAGGTTGTTGCCCACCGTCACGTTGAGGATACCCATGCCGTAGGCCGAAGCCTGGCTATTGCTGGCATTGCCCGGCGTGCAGGCGGCGGCAATGGGGCAGGTAGCCTGGGCCTGGGCCGTTTGCGCCGTTGCCACGGCCAATACCATCGTGGCCAGCACTGGCCAGCCCCGCAACCAAGAACGTAGAGGTGAAGTCATATCGGGAACGAAGAAGAAAAAGAACAGAATTCAGTGGTTAAATGTAAGCACAAACCAACGACGATAACTGCATTATCGGCTGGTGCCGGGTTCGGGTCGGCCAATGGGGCGGGCCGTTCGCCCAGCCGGCGCAGCGGTGGGCCGGGTGCCCGCGCCCGGCGGGGCTACTCCGAAATGCCGGATTGGTGGCTCCGGCCCTAAGTTTGTGTCGGCAATTCGCTTCGACCAGCCCGTGGCCCGGTCGTTTAATCCCGCTGTTTTTATGCCCGCACCCATTGTTCTCATCACCGGCGGCACTTCTGGCATTGGCCGGGCCTGCGCCCTGGCTTTTGGCCGCGCCGGCTACCAGGTGGCCGTCACCGGCCGCGACGAAGCCAAGCTCGCCGATACTGCCGCCGCCCTCACGGCCGCCGGCGTGGCCAACCTCGCCATCCGGGCCGACGTGGGCGACGAAACCGCCGCCGAGCGCGCTGTGCAGCAAACCGTGGCCCGCTTCGGCGGCCTCGACGTGCTGCTCAACAACGCCGGCATCAGCATGCGCGCCCGCTTTCAGGACGCCGACCTCGCCGTCATCAAGCAGCTGATGCAGACCAACTTCTTCGGCACTGTGTTCACCACCAAGTTTGCCCTGCCGCATTTGCTGGCCAGCAAGGGCAGCATCGTGGGCATCAGCAGCATTGCGGGCTACCGCGGGCTGCCGGGCCGCACCGGCTACTCGGCCTCCAAGTTTGCCATGAACGGCTTCCTCGAAGCCCTGCGCACCGAGCTGCTCGACCAGGGCGTGCACGTACTCACGGCCGCGCCGGGCTTCACGGCTTCCAACATCCGCAGCACGGCCCTGGCGGCCGACGGCTCGGCGCAGGGCGAGTCGCCGCGCGACGAGGGCGCGATGATGAGCAGCGTAGCCGTGGCTGATGCCATTCTCAAAGCCGTGCGCCAGCGCCAGCGCACGCTCGTGCTCACCGGCCAGGGCAAGCTGGTGGTATTTCTGAACAAGTGGCTGCCCGGCCTCAGCGACAAGCTCGTGCTGGGCCACTTCCGCAAGGAGGAAAAGGGCGTGGATATTTGAATTAAAAATTAAAAATGAAGAATTAAAAATGCCCGCCTGACGATTCAGGCGGGCATTTTTAATTCTTCATTTTTAATTTTTAATTCCCATTACAGCGAAGCTTTCTGCGCCAGCTTCACGGCTTCGTACATATCGACTACGCCGCCGCTCACCGAGAGCGTCGAGAAATCGACCAGCTTGTCGCCGCCGGGCGTTTGCACCTTGGTGTGATGCACCTGCGCCGATTGCATGATGATGCGCTTGAGGTCGGTGGCGGTGAGCTTGGGGAAGTACGACTTGAGCACCGCCGCCACCCCGGCCGTGACCGGCGAGGCCATGCTGGTGCCGCTTTCGTTGCCGTAGGTGCTGCCCGGCAGCGTGCTGTAGATGCCCACGCCGGGCGCGAACACGTCCACGCCTTTCTTGCTGTAGTTGGAGAAATCGGCGGTGAGATGGCTGTTATCCATCGGCCCCGATGCGCCGACGGTGAGCAGGTTCGGAATGGCCGTATTATTCATATAGAACGAGGCCGGGTAGTTGTCCTCGGTGTCGAGGTTGTGGTTTTCGTTGCCGGCGGCGTGCACCAGCAGCACGCCCTTCTGGGCGGCGTATTTGTAGGCGGCCTCCACGGCCGGGCGCTGGGGCGAGAACTCCTTGCCGAAGCTCATGTTGATAATCTGCGCGCCGTTGTCCACGGCGTAGCGGATGGCGTTGGCCACGTCCTTGTCGCGCTCGTCGCCGTCGGGCACGGCCCGCACCATCATGATGCGCACCGGGTCGGGCGCAAGGCCCTGAATACCGAGGTTGTTGGTGCGCACCGCCGCAATGATGCCCGAGACGTGGGTGCCGTGCAACGGGTCGGGGCCGTGCAGGTCGTTGTTGCCGTAGTAGCGCTGGGTGAGGTCGTTGGGGTTGTCCTTCACGATGTCGGCGCGCGGGTCGAAATTCAGGTTCAGGGAATTGTCGAGCATGCTGCGCTCCTGCTTCGCGCCTTCGTTCAGCTGCTTCAGCAGCGCGTCGGAATCGGCCGCGCCGGTCTGGCGCATCATGTCCAGCATGCCGGCAATGGCGCGTTTCAGGCTGGGGTCGTCGGCCTTGGCATTGCGCAGGGCCGTGGTGTCGAGCTTATCGGTGCCCAGGGCCTGCTTCATGCCCGCTACCATATCGGTGATGGGGCCGGCCATGCTTTCCACCTGCTGGCTGCGCTCAGTTTCCTCTTTCAGGCGCGCCTTGTAGGTTTTTTCGGCCTTTTGATACAGCGCGAAATCGGCCTTATCGGCGGGCTTCACGGTTTTGGCCGTGGTGGTTTTGAAGCGCTGGCGGCCGGCGGCCACAATGCGGGTCAGCTCCAGCGTTTCGGCGTTCACGTTGCGGCCATCGGCCCCGCCGAGGAAGTTCCAGCCGTGCACGTCGTCGATGTAGCCGTTCTTGTCGTCGTCGATGCCGTTGCCGGGAATCTCGCCCCGGTTCACCCACAGCACCGGCTTCAAATCGACGTGGGCAGTGTCGATGCCCGAATCAATTACGGCTACCACCACGGGCGTCGCAATCAGGTTTTTGAGGATTTCCTGGTAGGCGCGGTTGGCCCCCACGCCCGGCACGTTATCGAGCTGCGGGTCTTTGAGGTACCACTGGGCGGCGCTCAGGTCGCCGGCCGGCGGGGTGGCAACAGTCGAAGGCGCGTTTACCGACTGGGCCTGGGCCAGGGCCGGGCCGGCCAGCAAAGCCACAGCCAGCGACCAGCGGCGGAAGGGATGAATCGTCATGGGTAAAAAAAGGGCGTGGCCATGCGGCCGCGATGATGAGAAGTAAACCGAAGTCGGCACAAAGGAAGTTCGGCCACGACAAAGACGGGACCAACCGGGCCAGTGTTGCGCCACCGAACGCGGGCCCGGCTACATTTGCCATCTGGCCCGGCCCACATTACCAGGCTCCTTTCTTCCCGTGCATTTTCGCCTATTCCTCCTCACGGGCACGCTGCTCGCGGCCTGCGCGGCCCCCGACCGCCCCGTCGAAACGCCCACTGCCGCTCCGCGCCCGGCCGCCCGGCCCGCCGCCAGCGTGCCCGACACGGCGGCGGGTTACGCGTTTCTGCGCCAAACCATCCGCCTCTCTTTGGCCGATTCCTACGACGTGCGGACGAACGATGAGTGGTTCTTTTCTCGTTATCCCTACGGCCTAACGGCTGACATAGCAGCCAAGCTAACGGCTACCGATACGACGCAAAAGCCCGTCGTTTTCGGAAACTTCCGACACACGCCCGCGCCCGTGGTGCGCGATTTCCGCCAGCAAATCCAGCGTCTCGATACCGCCCTGCAACGCCGCCTCACCTGGGACCCCGTCAAGCTGGGCCAGTTCGTGTTCATCGAGGACACCAAAGCCAGGCTCCGGCCGGAGCTAGCCGACCAAGTGCGGGGCGTGAGCGCGGCCCAACAGGTCGCCATCCGCCAGGCCATTGCGGCGTGGAACCGTGGCCCGGTGGCCGACCGCTTTTTCAGCTACGCCAGCCTACCGCTGTTTTCGGCCGATGGCCAGTATGTCCTCATCGTGCGCGGCCAGGCCCAGCAAAGCATCGGCTGGGATTCCATCTTCATCTATAAGCGCACCGCCACCGGCTGGAAAATCCTGGAAACCGCGCGGTTGAGCACTATTTAGGAGGTGAGGTGAACGCCCGGCGGTAACTTGCTGCCCCCAAACCCGGTTTCCCCCGCATGATTCGTTCCCTTCGTCCCTTGCCCGCTCTGGCATTCCTAATTCTTAATTATCAATTATTAATTAGCGAAGCCCGAGCCCAAACGCCCAAAACCTACACTTCCTCCGAAATCCTGCTGGGCCTCAAGAAGCTCAACGTGCTGGGCTCGGTGATGTACCTCGCCGCCCACCCCGACGATGAAAATACCCGCCTCATCGCCTATATGGCCAACGAGCGCCTGCTCGAAACCAGCTACCTGAGCTGCACCCGCGGCGACGGCGGCCAGAACCTCATCGGCCCCGAGCTGCGCGAGGGCCTGGGCGTGATTCGCACCCAGGAGCTGCTGGCGGCCCGGCGGCTCGACGGCGGCCGGCAGTTCTTCACCCGCGCCAACGACTTCGGCTTCTCGAAAACCTCCGACGAAACCTTCCGCATCTGGGACCACG
>JALYUH010000254.1 GCA_030853985.1 Bacteroidota bacterium
GCCCCAAGCTTTATATGGGCGTGGCAAATCGGGCTGGCGGAAACGGAGCACGAACAAACCAAGCACCGTGAGGAAGGTGAACAGGTTTAGCACGAAGCCGGCGTAGACGAGAACACCCTGGAAACTGGGTTTCAGGATAAAGGCCAGGGTGATGACGGTTTGCAGAGCGAGGGCGCGGACGGGGATGCCGGCGCGGCTTTTGGGGGCGAGAAAGCGCAGGGCGGGGATGTCCTCCCCCATCGTCTGGACGATACGGGGACCGGCAAAAACCATCGAGCTGATGGTGGAAACCAATAGGCCGGCGATAACGCCGCCCATTATTCGGCCACCGAGCGGGCCAAAAAGCGAAGTGGCCGCGACGAACCCGACTTCGACCTGGCCCTTCAAACCAGCTATGGAGGTGGAGCGGAGGAATACATAATTTAGCCCGACATATAATAAAAGGACGATAGCCGTGCCAGCCAGCAGAATGCGCGAGAGGTTGCGGCGGGGGTTTTCGATTTCGCCGGTGACGTATACCGCCGCGTTCCAGCCGGAGTAGGCATAGCTCACATACACGAGGCTCACGGCGAAAGCGGGGCTGAGCAGGGCGCGCCAGCCAGCGGCATCGGGCAGAAAGCTGATGGGCTGCCCCTCCCCTACCACCATGCCCGCGCCAATGAAAACGACCAGCACAACGACTTTGAGCGCGGTAATGATGATTTGGAGGCGGCTGCCGACGCGGGTGCTGCTGCCGTGCACCAGCGTGAGGGCCAGCACCACGGCCACCGAAAGCCACTGCGGTTCCAGGCCCGGCCACACACTTTTGGCATATTGGCCCAGTGCCAGCGCCGCCAAGGCGGTAGGAGCCGCAAAGCCGACCGTGGCCGAAACCCAACCCGAAAGAAAACCCAGCGCAGGATGGTAAATCTGGGTCAGGTAATGGTATTCACCACCGGAGCGAGGCATGGCCGAGGCCAACTCGGCGTAGCTCACGGCCCCACAGAGGGCAATGAGGCCACCCACGAGCCACAGCATTAGCAGCGCGAAACCACTTTCAATGCCCAGCACCTGGAAGCCGAGGCTAGTGAAAACGCCCGTGCCCACCATGTTGGCAATGACGATGGCCGCGCCGGTGAGGAAGGTTATCTTATAAGGAATGTGCTCGGGCATGGTGCAAAGATGCGACGCACTTCCCGTGCTAAACTGTCCTGCTGAACGCAGGGAAACAGCTTATCCCGCTGGAACGACTCGTTCAGACGTGATAAGCTGTTTCCCTGCGTTCAGCAGGACAGGTGGAATTATCTGCCTATTCCACTACGCTGGCGGCTTTCGGCTTTTTGTAGAGGGGCACGGTGCTGCACGGCTCGCCGTACATGATGCTGCTGGTCACGGGCAGCAGCTTTTGCATGATGGCCACGTAGGCGAAGGTAGGCACGGGTACGTTGCCGCAGCCTTTCACGACTACTTTGGCGTCGCGGTATTCTTCAATATCGAGAGCGGCGATGGCTACTTCAAACAGCGACTGCTCTAGGGCATCGAGATTGCCGAAGACGTAGCAGTGGGCGTGGTGCTGGAGTTTGGTGGCGAGCAGCATATAGGCCCAGGTAGGTACAATGGCATCGGCCGAACATATAATTGCGACGTTTTTACCGTCGTATTGCGTCCAGTCGTTAGTTTTTACAAATTCGCGGAAGTCCTTTTCGCGCAGCATGAGACCGTGGAAGAGGTTGTCCTTGATGTCGTACACTACCCGCTCGCCGGGGTGGATAAGTTCTTCCAGATTTAAGGTAACGAGGCCGGAGTTGGCGACGCGGTTGACGAAGAGGGGTTCCGTTTCCATAAAAATTATTAGCAGAATGAGTTAGAACAGTGCTTCGCAGAGAACAGTTATAGTAGCAGTGACAACAAGCCAGCAACCATGAAAACCAAGCTTTGTGCGCATTGCCAGCAGGAGGCTACCACGCTATACCGGATTCAAACAACGGCTGGGGGAAAGAGCTGGGTTTTTGTTTGTGAAAGCTGTTGTATCAGAGCGAAAACGCAGCCGGGCTATCGCTACGGCGGCACTTGGCAGGGCTACCGTCACTAGGCCGAAAGCTCACAACGACTGTTTTCTCGGCGTGGTGGTGTACACTTCTTTCAGATAAAACGGCTCGTAGTACGCCACGTCCTGAAATTCCTGCCGGTGTAACGCGGCCACCCCCAGCTGCCCTACGGCAATGGCCGAAGGCTCAATCCCCACCAAGAAACCGGCATTGGCCGATTCTCCCAGCAACGCCTGAAACTTTGCCGCGCCGTGGCCAAAGAATAACACGGAATGCTGGGCCAATTGTTCGGCCAGCGTGTCAGCTTCGAGGATGAGCGGCGTTGGCGCGAGCACCTCCTCGCCATCGTGAGTATAGACGGCGGCGTACACTTCTTGGCGTCGGGCATCCAGCATGGGGCAGAAAAGAATGTTTTCGGGGCGGGCGGTGCCATTTGCCACCTGCGCTGCCAAGGCTTTGAGCGTGCTCACGGCCACTAAGGGGATATCGAGCGCGAAGCACAGACCCTTGGCGGCGGCCGCGCCAATGCGCAGGCCGGTGTAAGAACCGGGCCCGTCGCTAACGGCAACGGCGGCGAGGTTGGCCAGTTGATGGCCGGTGTTTTCAAGCAGCTGCTCGATGAGGATGGTGAGGTGGGTGGAGTGCGACTTATCGAGCCGCAGCTCGGACTGGCCTACCAGCGAGCCATCGGCCATGCGGTGCAGGGCCACCGAGCAGACGGGGGATGAGGTTTCGAGGGAGAGAAGAAGCGTTTGCATGGAGCAGGCAAATTTACGGCGGCCGGATTTGGCCGGGCCTATTGGCTCTACTTCTACTTATTGCCGCCAAGCAGCCCGAGTAACTGGTCCAGCTTGGCATCTAATCCGGTCACCTTGGCGTCTAAGCCGGTAACCTTAGCATCTAATCCGGCCACTTGGCTTCCTATGAAGGAAACTGAATTTTCCATGTCACCAATCCGGGTGCCCGTCAATGATTGGTCTTGTTGGATGCCGGATGTCTGATGCTTTACTATATCAAGGTCCGTCTGCACTTCTTGCCGCAACTCACTTACCTCCCGCAATACAAACTGAATGCTATCACTTTGAATCAGCCCCGCTTCCAGTAACTGGCCAACCGCGTCCTGCAAATGGTTAACTGCCGTAGAAATCTGCTTAAGCTGCGCCGTGTGGCGGTCAGCCACCGCCAGCGTCTGAGAAACGAGCGGTTCGAGTTGGTCGAGGCGTTGGTCGGCAGTCATGGGAGAATTTGAGAATGAGCAGATAGCTTTTACGCAAGGATAATAGTTGCCGAAGTGAAGTTAAGACAACCGCATAGTTTAAACTTCAAAATTTGGATTGCGACTGATGTAATCCTCTATCACCTCCTCCAACAAATAGTCTTCCTCATCCTCTGAGAAATTAGCAATGTATTCGACCAACTCTTCTTTGGAAAACGCTGGACTTATCAAAACCTCGTGAATGTGGTCAGCTAAAAGCTGCTTCAAAATATATTTGTAGGTGCCGGTAAAAACTACGTTGGCTTTTTCCGTTCCTTCATCGCATTCCCAAAACTCGTAACGCGTGACACTCCTAGCTTCTAGCGAAGTGTAAAACCATCCATCTGCATGCTGATTATCATTCCAAGACGTGGTATGAGCCCGAAATCTCCAAAGAAACCCATTCTTGAAGTCATCAATTTCAACTAACTCTTCTGAAAAATTGGGTATTCCCCACACTTCTCGGTTCGCATTGAAATTATCGGCATCCTGATTCCGAATGAAAGCCGCTCTACTTTTTGAAGCTTCAGTTTCTAAAGCTTCTAATCGATTTGCGAGTTCTGACCGCAATTCGCTCGACGAGCCCACAGTTTCTAATTCAGCAGGTGAATCAATCACTGCCGCCAGAATACTTGGCTGCTTGACAAGCTCTTCGATTGACATTTTCTTTGCTTATGACATAGATAACAAAAAAGCAGGCACCTTTCAGCGCCTGCTTTTCTAATTTAACGCAACTCAAATTACTTCATCCCCGCCGATTTCCTTGCACTCGCCGCCTGCCCGCTCGGCTTCAGTAGCGCCGCGTAGCGGTTCGGGTCGTTGAGCACGGCCACGGCTTGGATGATGTTGGGGTCGTCGTCGAAGCCAGCTTCGGTGCGGCCCTTCTCGAAGTAGTAGCGCGACACGATTTCCTGCTCCAGCAGCTCCTTGATTTCGGGCTTGAAGCGTTGCAGGTCGTTGGCCTTGTTCACGGTCACTTTCTTGCGGATGGCTTCAAGCTCCAGCTTCACGTCGTCGTAGTGCTTTTCCTCTTTTACCTTCTTGCTGAGGTCGGTGAGGGCTTTTTCGGCGTCGGTGCTGTAGCTGATGTTCTTGCCTTGCAGGTAGGCCACGAATTTCTGGTAGTCCACGTCCGCGAGCTTGAACTGGCGGGCGGGCACGATGGTGGGGTGCTCGGCGCGGTAGCGGGTGGCGTAGTCGAAGAGGTAGCTTTTCTGGAGCAGGATGCGGGTGATGTCGGCGATTTCGCGGTCGTTCACCTCCACGTCGGGGGCCACGCCGCCGCCGTCGTACACGGTGCGACCGGCGGTGGTTTTGAAGGCCGTGCGCAGCGAATCGGGGAATTTGCCCAGCGTGCCGTCTTCGCTGCGGTGGGCGTAATCGATTTCCTGAATGCAGCGCCCGCTGGGGATGTAGTATTTGGCGGTCGTCACCTTCAGCTGCGAGTTGTAGCTGAGGGGCCGGGTGGCCTGCACGAGGCCCTTACCAAAGGTGAGCTCGCCCACCACCACGGCGCGGTCGTAGTCCTGCAACACACCCGATACAATTTCCGAAGCCGACGCCGAGCGGTTGCTCGTGATGATGGCCACCGGAATCTGGGTATCGAGCGGCACGTCGAGGGCCTTGTAGGTTTTGTTCCACTCCGTCACCTTGCCCTTGGTGCTCACTACGTCGAGGCCCTTGTCGATGAAGAGGTTGGAGATGTTGACGGCCTCGTTCAGCAGCCCGCCGGGGTTGTCGCGAATGTCGAACACGATTTTCTTCGCGCCCTGTTCCTTAAGCTTGGTCACGGCGGCGCGCACTTCCTTGCCCGCATCCACGGTGAAGCTACCGAGCTGGAAGTAGCCCACATCGCCGGAAATCATACCCGTATAGGGCACATTATCCACCTGAATTTTATCGCGGGTGATGTCGATTTGCACCGGCTTGTCCTGGCCGTAGCGCGTCACGAGGAGCTTCACCACCGAATTGGCCTGGCCCTTGAGGAGCTTACTTATGTCGCCATTCGACTTTTTCTCGACAATTACGCCGTTGATGTCGAGGATTTCATCGCCGGGGAGCAGGCCGGCTTTTTGGGCCGGGTAGCCTTCGTAGGCGCTTTGCACCACGGTTTTGCCGTTGCGCTTCACCACCGAGGCCCCAATGCCGCCGTACTGCCCGGTGGTCATGGTGCGGAAGTCCTCGATATCGTCCTCCGGAATGTAGTTGGTATAAGGGTCGAGGGAACGCAGCATGGCATCGATGCCGGTTTTCACCAGCTTGGCGGGCGTTATCTCGTCGACGTAATACGTATTGACCTCCTTGAAGAGCGTGGCGAAGATGTCTAAGTTCTTGGCAATTTCGAAGTACCGCTCGTTGTCGGAAGCGGCGCGGAACGATACCAAACCCAGCGTGCTCAGGGCCAGTGCGGCGAGTAGCTTTTTGCGGATAGTCATACGGAATACGGGTAGCGGGTCGTCACGAATCTACGGGGCGGGCGGCGAAGCAGATGATGCCTCAGGCGTCGTGCCCAGCAAACGATGGAAAGCGGAAATTAATTTTCTTTCCACCAAAGCCAGTGGGCTTTTTTCCTTTCCCGTGAAGATAATACCCAGCAGAGCGATTTCATGCCCGTTGGGTTGCTCCGTGAGCCGATATTTATTGAGCCGGTAGGCCTCGCGAATGAGCCGCTTGAGCCGGTTGCGGTCGACGGCCCGCTTGAAAGTGCGCTTGCTGACGCTGATGAGCACCTGCGGCGGGGCCGTGTTGGGTGCCGCCGCTTTTATCCAGACGATGCGCAACGGGTAAACGCCAAAAGAGGAACTCTGCTTGCTAAAAAGCTCCTCGATGAGCTTCTTGCGGCACAGGTGTTCCTCTTTCGAAAAGGTATATTTTCTCTTCGCCGTGGGCGGGGAGTCGTTAGCGGTTAGCTCGTTCACGATGCGTACTTGTCGGCGGCCGCTTCAGCAGCAAAAATTCCTTTGGAAAGGGCTAAAATAGCGAAGCCGCATTGCAGCGACAGAAATAAATCTGTCTCAGCAATGCGGCAATCGGCTAGCTGACGGCTAGCGAATACTAGCGCTTGTGCTTGCCTTCGTCGGATACGGTGAGGCGCTTGCGGCCTTTGGCACGACGACGGGCCAGCACGTTGCGGCCATTGGCGGATTCCATGCGGAGACGGAAGCCGTGCTTGTTCACGCGCTTGCGCTTCGAAGGTTGATAGGTGCGTTTCATCTGATGTGTAGTTTCAAGTTGGGCCGGCAAAGGTACGGGCTTTGTCTGGAAAAGGCAAGGACCTCAGCCACTTTTACGCGGGAGACGTTAGCGGGCAGTAGCTTTAATCCCGTTTAACCCCGTTTTGGCGATGATTCACTACCACGTTTCCTACGAAAACCCGCTCACGTTTTACCTGCAAATCCAGCTCACGCTGGACGTAGCCGCTGATGCCACCGCCCCGCTGGAACTACAGCTGCCCGCCTGGCGCCCCGGCCGCTATGAGCTGCAGAACTTCGCCCAGAAGCTGCAAAAAGTGGTGGTGGTGGACGCCACTACCGGCCAACTCCTCCCCTACCGCAAGCTCACCAAAGACCGGTGGGAGGTGCCCAACGCGGCTGGCCGCACCATCCGGGTGCGCTACAACTTCTACGCCCACCAGATGGACGCCGGCGGCTCGTGGCTCGATGAAACGCAGCTGTACCTGAACCCCGTGCAGGCGCTGCTGTATGCCGAGGGGCGGCAGTTGGAGGAATGCGAGCTGACGCTCGCTATTCCAGAAGGTTGGCAGGTAGCGTGCGGCTTGCCGCAAACCGCGCCGAATGTGCTTTCCGCGCAGAATTTCGACCAGCTGGCCGACTCGCCGCTGATTGCCAGTCCCACGCTGACGCACCAGGAATATGAGGCGGGCGGGCTGCCTTTCCACATCTGGGTGCAGGGTGAGGCGCTGGTGAGGTGGGAAAAACTGCTGGCCGATTTTAAGGCATTTTCGGAGGAGCAGTTGACGCTGTTTGGCGGCTTTCCGGTGGCGGACTACCACTTCCTGAACCAGTTCCTGCCCTACAAGCACTACCACGGCGTGGAGCACAACAACTCGACAGTGATTACGCTGGGGCCGGCCGAGCTGATTATGAGCGAGGGGCTATACAAGGAATTGCTGGGCGTGAGCTGCCACGAGCTGTTTCATACCTGGAACATCAAGAGCATCCGGCCGGCCGAGATGCAGCCCTACGATTACAGCCGTGAGAACTACTTCCGCACCTGCTTTATCGCGGAGGGCATCACGACGTACTACGGCGAGTACCTGCTGGCCCGCAGCCACGTTCGTACGCCCGCGCAATACTTTGAGGAACTGAACATCGTGCTGCGCAAACACTACGATGATGCCGGCGGCGACAACCTCTCGCTGGCCGATGCCAGTATGGACCTCTGGCTGGACGGCTACAAACCCGGCGTGCCTGACCGCAAGGTGTCGGTATACCACAAAGGTGCGCTGGTAGCCATGCTGCTCGACTTGACCATCCGGCAGCTTTCCAGCCACGCCCGCAGCCTCGACGATGTGATGCGGCGGCTGTACGAGGAGTTCGGCAAAACCAGCATCGGCTACACCGAGGACGACTACGTGCGCCTCGTGAATGAGGTGGCCGGGCGCGACATGCGCACCTATTTCGACAAGTTTATCTATGGCACCGCACCGCTGCTGGAGCCGCTCGACCGGGTGCTCCACACCGTGGGTTGCCAGCTGCTGGTGGGCGAAAACGCCTCGGCTTCGGAAGGCCACTTCGGTTTTCGCACGGTGGTGAAAAACGAGCGCACGGAGGTCACGGCCATCTGGCCCAACTCGCCCGCCGCCGTGGCCCTGACCGTGGACGACGAAATAGTGGCCGTAAACGGCCGCCGCGTCGACATGAACCTGCAAAGCCTGCTCAGCAGTGGCGAGACGGCTTACGAGGTGAGCGTGTTCCGCCAGAACCGGCTGCTGACGGTGACGCTGGCCGCCACGCCGGGCGTGAGCTTCGGGCAACATTATGCGATTGATAAGCTGGAAACGGCCGATACGGCCCAGCAGCGCGGGTTTCAGCAGTGGCTGGGGTGGGATTTTTAGATTGGGAGCACGATGTAGCGACGCAATATTTTGCGTCTCGTCGTTGAACGAGCGGGACCGCACCAAATCACGCAGGCTGAAAAATGTTAGCTACGACGAGACGCAAAATATTACGGCTCTACAACAGAAAAGACCCCGTCGGATTCGTCCGACGGGGTCTTTTCTGTTATTTGCTAGCGGCTGCTTAGTGTTTCGCGTCGCCGCCTTTGCCTACGCTGCCTTTGTTTACCGACATCGGCTTGTTGTTCTGCGGGTTGTTGCGGATGTTATCGACGCCGTGGCCGGCGCTGTTGCCGTCGGTGGTATTGCCGTGGGCGGAAACGTCCATCGTGTTCGGGCTTTGCACCTGGGTGCTCTTGCGTTTCGTATTAGCGGCCGGGTTCACGGACGTTTTCTCGTTTTGCAAGTCGGTGTCTTTCTTAGCGAGTCCCATGGCGGTTTGGTGTTGAGTTAAAGATGAATAGTGTACCCATCCGCCGCCAAAAGGTTGCCTCCAAAAAACTACGCCGGCACGTTGGCGATGGCCGAAGCCGGCACCACTTTCACCAGCTCGGCAAACATGGCTTCGCGGGCTTCCACTTCTTCGGCCGACAGGTTCAGCAGGCGCTCGGTGCCGAACTTCTCCACGCAAAACGAGGCCATGGCCGAGCCGTGAATCACGGCGCGCTTCATGTTCTCGAAGCTGATGTCGTCGGTGGCGGCGAGGTGGCCGATGAAGCCGCCCGCGAACGTGTCGCCGGCCCCGGTGGGGTCGAATACTTCTTCCAGCGGCAGGGCTGGGGCGTAGAAAACCTTGTTTTTGTGGAAAAGCAGCGCGCCGTGCTCACCTTTCTTAATGATGAGGAATTTCGGCCCCATGCCCATGATTTTCTTGGCGGCCTTTACCAGCGAATATTCACCGCTTAGCTGGCGGGCTTCCTCGTCGTTGATGCTCAGCACATCAACCATTTCGATGGTGGCGATGAGCTCATCGAGGGCGATGTCCATCCAGAAATTCATCGTGTCCATCACAATCAGCTTGGGCCGGTTGATGAGGCGCTGAATGACGAGGCGCTGCACCTGCGGGGCCAGGTTGCCCAGCATCAGGTACTTGCAATCTTGGTAAGCGTCCGGAATAATGGGGTCGAAATCGGCCAGCACGTTGAGCTCGGTCACAAGGGTTTCGCGCGAGTTCAGGTCTTTCGAGTAGATGCCCGACCAGAAGAACGACTTCTCGCCCTGCTTGATTTGCAGGCCTTCCACGTCCACACCGTGCTCTTCGAGCAGCATAATGTCGGCTTGCGGGAAGTCGTCGCCCACCACGGCCACCAGCTTCACGGGCTTCAGCGAGTACGAGGCCGAGAGGCTGATGTAGGTGGCGGCGCCACCGATTATTTTATCGGTTTTGCCGAAAGGCGTTTCCAGGGCGTCGAATGCGACGCTGCCGATGACGAGCAGGCTCATGCGGGTAAAATGTGGTGAATAAAAACGGTCATATTGAATTCGCACTAGAGCGGATTCAGTG
>JALYUH010000275.1 GCA_030853985.1 Bacteroidota bacterium
TCATGGAAGCGCGGCGCTGGTTACGGGCCAGCTCCTGGGCGTTGTTGCCGTTGGTACGGGGGGCTTCGGGGTTTCTATTTTGGCCGGGTTCGGGGAATGCGGGGCCGGTTTGGGCCTGCGCCACAGCGGCGGTACCAAGACTCAGAACGCCCAGCAGGGCAGCGGTAAGCAGCTTGTTCATGCGAGAGAGGTGGTGTTGAGAAGGGTGGCGTTGGCGGCCTAACGAATACGGTGGGGGAGGGGTTCCATTCGCAAAGTGAAAGTTTATTGCCGAAATGGAATCGAAGCAAAGTTCGCAACTTCTACTGAATCGGTTGCTTACCTACTGCAAATAAAACGAAAACTTTAACTCCGAATGCAAAACCGCCGCCTGTCATTCGACAGACGGCGGTTTTTTCTCGCTGGACGTGGGCTGGCCTACAGGCGGCCGCTGCGGAGGGCGTCGCGAATTTCGGCCAGCAGCAGTTGGTCTTTAGTGGCAACGGGCTCAGCGGCCGCTATCACTACTTCGGTGGGCTTTTTGAAGCGGTTGGCCAGTTTCACCACCCAGAAAATGACGAAGGCGATGATAACGAAGTAAATGATGGCATTGATGAAGCTGCCGTAGGCGATGGTGGCCGCTTTGGCATCCTGGGCGGCTTTCAGCGTATCATAGTGCTTGCCATCGAGGGTGAAGAACTTCTCGTTGAAGTCGACCCCACTCGTAAACACGCTCATGATGGGCATAATGATATCATCGGTGAGCGACGTGACGATTTTGCCGAAGGCCCCGCCAATGATGACGCCGACCGCCAAATCGAGCACATTGCCTTTGGAGATGAACTCCTTGAATTCAGATACGAATCCCATTGCAGTGGTTTGTAGAGTGTTTGTGAAAAAAGTTCGGGTTAAAACTGTGTATTAAATCCAAGTATTTGCTCCGATTATGACACAAAGGTGAGTAAAAGGTGCGGAATCGGGGTCTTGGTTTCGTTCGACACCGGCCGTAGCCGGTCAGACGCCCCATTGGGCGCGTTCAGCCGCGGCCCGATGCGGGCAGTATCTTTGGCGTTGCCGGACTAACCTGCACCCCGGCCCTTCGTGCTTATGTCCACCACCTTCGAAAACCTGCTGTACGACCTCGATGCTGCCAGCGGCATCCTCACCCTCACCCTCAACCGCCCCAGCAAGCTGAATGCGCTGAACGCGGCTACCATCGCCGAAATCGATGCGGCCATCGAGCAGGCGCTCGACGATGCGCAGGTGCGCGGCATTATCCTCACGGGCAGCGGCGAAAAGGCCTTCGTGGCCGGGGCTGATATTGCGGAGCTGGCGGCCCTCACGCCGGCCCAGGCCGCCCGTGCGGCCGAGCGTGGCCAGGAGGCTTTTATGCGCATCGAGGAAAGCACCAAGCCGGTGATTGCGGCCGTGAACGGCTTCGCGCTGGGTGGCGGCTGCGAGCTGGCCATGGCCTGCCACATGCGCGTGGCTTCGGAAAATGCCCGCTTCGGCCAGCCCGAGGTGAACCTGGGCCTGCTGCCCGGCTACGGGGGCACGCAGCGCCTGCCGCAGCTAATTGGCAAGGGCAAGGCGATTGAGCTGCTGCTCACGGCCGACCAGGTGAAGGCCGATGAGGCCCTGCGCCTGGGCCTGGTGAACCACGTGGTGCCGCAGGCCGAGTTGCTGGATTTCTGCCGGCAGCTGCTGGGCCGGATTCTGGGCAAAGCGCCCGTGGCCGTGGGCCTGGTGCTGGAGTGCGTGAACGCGCATTACGACAAGCAAACCGACGGCTACGCGGCCGAGGCGCACGCTTTCGGGCAGGCGTTCGGGACCGACGATTTTAAGGAAGGCACGACGGCTTTCGTGGAGAAGCGCGCGGCGGTATTCATGGGAAAGTGAAAGAAATTAAAAATGAATAATTAAAAATTAAAAATGCGCATAAGACCCGCCGAATGCTCGCTTGTTGGTCCGATTTTTAATTTTTAATTCTCAATTTTTAATTCGTTCCGAATGAGTGTAGCCAAAAAATTAGCCTCCCAAACGGCGGTGTATGGCGTGAGCAGCATTGTGGGCCGGGTGCTCACGTACTTGCTGGTGCCGATATACACGGCGGCGTTTTCGGCGGCCGAATATGGGGTGGTAACGGGGCTGTACGCCTACGTGTCGTTTCTGAACGTGGTGTTTACCTACGGCATGGAAACCACGTTTTTCCGCTTCGCCAACCGGCCAGGTACCGACCGCCAGGAACTGTACGACCGGGTGCTGAGCCTGCTGCTGGTGAGCACAGCCATCCTCACGGTGGGGCTGATGCTGCTGGCGCGCCCGCTGCTGGGGCTGCTGGAGATTCCGCCCGGGCACGAGCGGTACGCGGTGTGGGTGGCGCTGATTCTGGGGCTGGATGCGCTCACGGCCATCCCGTTTGCCCGGCTGCGGCTGGAGAACAAGGCGCGCCGGTTTGCTGGCATCAAGCTGGCCGGCATCGTGGCCAACGTGATGCTGAACCTGTTTTTCATCGTGTTCTGCCCGGCCGTGATGAGCGGCAAGTGGCTGCCGGCCTTGCAGCCGCTGGTGGCGCGCCTCTACGACCCCACGGTGGGTGTGGGCTACGTGTTTCTGAGCAATCTGTTTGCCAGTGGCCTCACGCTGCTGCTGCTGGCCCGCGAGCTGCTGGACTTCCGCTTCCGGTTGAACCTGACGTTTCTGAAGCCGCTGCTGCAATATGCCTACCCGCTGATGCTGATGGGCCTGGCCGGCATGGTGAACGAGACGCTGGACCGGATTCTGCTGCCTAAGTGGCTGCCCGCCAACTACTACCCCGGCCAGAGCAGCCTCACGGCGGTAGGCATCTATGGCGCGTGCTACAAGCTGAGCATCTTCATGTCGCTGGTGATTCAGGCCTTCCGCTACGCGGCCGAGCCGTTCTTTTTCGCTCAAAGCACCGAAAAAAACTCGCCCGCCACGTTTGCTATTATTCTCAAGTGGTTTACGCTGTGCTGCGCGGTTATTTTCGTAGGCATCAGCCTCAACGTGGAGGACATCGGGCATCAGTTTTTGAAGCGGCCCGAGTATTGGCAGGGACTGAGCGTGGTGCCCGTTCTGCTGCTGGCCAACCTGTTTCTGGGCGTGTACTACAACCTGTCGGTGTGGTTTAAGCTCACCGATAAGACGTATTACGGCACTTATATCGGCGCGGGCGGGGCAGTGCTCACCATTATCCTCAACTTCCTGCTGATTCCGGTGCTGGGCTACATGGGCTCGGCCATTGCAACGCTGGCTTGTTACTTTATGATGGCGATTTTGTGCTGGCGGCTGGGCGAGCGGCACTTTCCGGTGCCATATCCGGCGGTGCGGCTGGGGCTGTGGCTGCTATTTGCGGTGGCGCTGGTGGCGCTGGGCTGGTGCGTGCAGCCGGAAGGCTGGTGGCTGCGCCACGCCTGGCACGCGGGCCTGACGCTGGCGTTTCTGGCGGCGCTGTGGCTGGTGGAGCAGCCGCGCCGGGCAATGGCCGGGTAGGCGGGTGCCGTGCGAGCAGGTAGGAGCGGGGCCGGCCCCCGCCCGAGCGTTCGCATCGTTGAGCGGCCCCGTGGCAATGGTGTAACCGTCCGGGCGGGGGCCGGCCCCGCCCCCACATCGGGTTGCTACAATACGAGAAACACCCGACCAAAATGGCCGGGCGTTTTTTATTGGTGGTATTGAAAGCGGGCGACTAGGCCGGCACTTCCTCGGTGATGGTACTGGCGAAGGCCAGCAAATCGGCTTCGCGAAAGGCTCCGGCCATTATCTGCAGGCCGATGGGCAGGCCGGCCACATCTTCGCCCACGGGCACCGAAATGGCGGGCACGCCGGCCAGCGAAGCCTGCACCGTGAAAATGTCGGCGAGGTACATGCTCACCGGGTCCTGCTTCTCACCGATTTTGAAGGCCGTGGTGGGCGTGGTGGGCAGCACCAGGAAATCGTACTGGCGCAGCAGTTCGTCGGTTTTCTCCTTGATGAGGCGACGTACGCGCTGGGCTTTGGTATAGTAAGCGTCATAATAGCTCGCGCTCAGCACGAACGTGCCGAGCAGGATGCGGCGCTGCACCTCGGGGCCGAAACCCTGGGCGCGACTTTTCTTGTACATCGACTCCAGGTCCGGGGCGTCCGGGGCGCGGTAGCCGTATTTCACGCCATCGAAGCGGCCCAGGTTGGAGCTGGCTTCAGCGGTGGTGAGGATGTAGTAGGTCGGAATCATGAAATCGAGGTAGGGGAAATCCACGGCTTCTACCACGTGGCCCTGGCCGCGCAGCACGTCGAGCTGGGTTTCCATTGCGGCCTTAATTTCGGGGTTCAGGCCTTCGCTGTTCACGGCATCGGCGATGTAGCCGATGCGGTAGTGGGCGGCGGGCGTGAGCTGCTGGCTGTAGGCGGGCACTTCGCGCTGGCTGGCGGTGCTGTCCATTCCATCGGGGCCGGCCATTACTTCGGTCAGCAGGGCGGCATCGGCCACCGAGCGGGTGATGGGGCCAATTTGGTCGAACGACGATGCGAAGGCCACCAGCCCATAGCGCGAAATGCGCGAATAAGTCGGTTTGAAGCCCACCACGCCGCAGAACGCAGCCGGCTGGCGCACCGAGCCGCCCGTGTCGGAGCCAATCGAAGCGAGGCACATATCGGCCTGCACCGCTACCGCCGAGCCGCCCGACGAGCCGCCGGGTACGCGGTTGGGGTCGATGGCATTGCGAACCGGGCCGAAGAACGAAGTTTCGTTTGAGCCGCCCATGGCAAATTCGTCGCAGTTTTGGCGGCCAATAATGATGGCATCCGCATCGAGCAGGCGCTGCACGGCCGTACCCGTGTAGAGCGATTTGAAGCCATCGAGCATCAGGCTGCTGCTTTGAAGCGAGTGCCCGGCATAAGCCAGCACATCCTTGATGCCAAGCACCATGCCGGCC
>JALYUH010000365.1 GCA_030853985.1 Bacteroidota bacterium
TTCGCACGGTGTGCATCATCGACCCTGGTAACCAGCCTTCGCTGCGGCTGGCCGCCCGGCACGGCTACCACGAATACACCCGCGGCATCTACCACGGCCAACCCATCGTATTGCTGGAGCGGCCCGCGCCAGAGCAATAGCGGCCCGTCCTCACCCTTTAGCCGCGTATTCGCCATGGCCCCCCGCCCTTATATCCTCGCCGAAACCACCTGGAAAACCGTTCAGGAAGCCAATTACGAAGTGGTAGTATTGCCCTGGGGCGCTACCGAGGCCCACAACTACCACCTGCCTTATGCCACCGACAATATCCAGGCCGACTACGTGGCCGCCGAAGCCGCCCGCAAGGCCTGGGACCAAGGCGCTAAGGTGGTGGTGCTGCCCGGCATTCCGTTCGGGGTGAACACCGGCCAGCTCGACATCACCCTCGATATGAACCTGAACCCCAGCACCCAGCTGGCCATTCTCAGCGACCTGGTGCAGGTGCTGGCCCGCCAGGGCATTCCGAAGCTGGTTATATTGAACGGCCACGGCGGCAACGACTTCCGCCAAATTCTGCGCGAGCTGCAGGCCGATTTTCCTACTGTGTTCCTCAGCACGCTAAACTGGTTCAAAGCCGCCGACCGCAACCAGTATTTCGCCGCCCCCGGCGACCACGCCGACGAGTTGGAAACCAGCGTGATGCTGCACCTCGCGCCCAACCTGGTGCGCCCGTTGAGCGAAGCCGGCGACGGCGCGGCCAAACGCTTCCGCATCGCGGCCCTGCGCGAGGGCTGGGCCTGGGCGCAGCGCGAGTGGAGCCAGGTGTCGGCCGATACCGGCGTGGGCAACCCGGCCGCTGCCACCGCCGAAAAAGGGGCCGCTTTCCTGGAGGCTGTGACCACCAACATCGCCCAGTTTCTGGTGGAGCTGGCCGCCGCCGACCCGCAGGATTTGTACGAGTAGGGCAGTACGATGCCGCCGGCTGCAACCTGGCCGGCAAATTTTAACAGGATGCTCTGCTGCCAGAGCTTCCGCACCAAACCGCAACGTTTGTGTTTGCCCGGCGCTATAACGCCGGGCTTTCTGGTTGCCCCTGTTTGGGAGGGTTAGGCCATCCTCGTTTGCTGTGGCACGAGGGCTAAAGCCCGCCAGCCAACGCATCATCTCGCACCCCGGCGCTAAAGCGCCGGGCAAAATTGGATAACCTATTTGGTGAGGATGCGCTACTGCACGGTCATCTTTTCTGCCCGACAGGCGGGGAGAAAGGCCGCTTTTTTGGGGTGATGTCGACTTTTTAAACCCCAAAAAGAAAGTGCCATGAAGGTTTGGAAAGTCTGATATTCAGTTATCGGTTATTGCCCTTTTCAGCGCGTTGTCGGGGTTTTCGATGGGGAAAGGGGGGTCGGATAAAGTCCCCGTTTCTGGTTTTTCGGATTGCGAAGGCTTAAGGGCATCATCTAGCTTTGGCTCAATATCAACCCGGTATGGTGCAAACCAGCGCCACGCCGGGGCCACCGCCAAACCCGCCCGCCCATGCCTTCCATCTACGAGCTGAAGCCCCGGTTTCAGCAACTATTGCGGCCCATCACCGCGTTTCTGCACTGGGCCGGCTGCACGGCCAATAGCGTGACGGTCGTGGCCGCGCTGGCCTCGGCCGCCTACGGCATCTGGCTGGCCCTGGACTCTACCAACCGCTGGGCCTGGGCGTTGCTACCCGCCTTCCTGCTGGGCCGCATGGCCCTGAATGCCATCGACGGGATGCTGGCCCGCGAGTACGGCCAGCAAAGCCAGCTCGGCGCGCTGCTGAACGAGGCCGGCGACGTGGTGGCCGACACCGCCCTGTATGCGCCGCTAGCCCTGCTGCCGGGCGTGCACGCCGTCGGGGTGTTGGCGGTGGTGTTTCTGGCCGGGCTGAGTGAGTTTGTGGGCGTGCTGGGCCAGGTGGTGGGCGGCGGCCGGCGCTACGACGGCCCCTGCGGCAAAAGCGACCGGGCCGTGGCCTTCGGCGCGGTGGCGCTGCTGCTGGGCTTGGGCGTGCCCGTGGCCCCTTACCTCGACTACGTAATGGCGGCGCTGGCCGGCCTGCTGCTGCTTACCATTCGCAACCGGGCCCGACAGGCCCTGCGCGCGGCCTCACCCTTAACTGCCTAACCTCGCCATGAACGACGTACTGAACTACGCTTTCGGGGGCATTGTAGGCCTGCTGCTCACGGCCTCGGGGGTGCTGGCCGGGCTGATGCGGGCCCGCCCCGGCCGCAACTTCCGCGAGCTGAAAATGCGCATCCAGACGTGGTGGTGGCTGGCGGGGCTGCTGTTTCTGGCGCTGGGTATCAACCGCACGGTAGCGGTAGTGGTGCTGGGCTTGGTCAGCTTCATGGCCTTCAAGGAATTCATCTCCCTGATTCCGACCCGGCCCATCGACAACGAAGCGCTGCTGCTGGCCTACCTGGCCATTCCGGTGCAGTACCTGTGGGTGGGGCGCGGCTGGTACGGCATGTTCATCATCTTTATTCCGGTGTACGTGTTTCTGCTGCTGCCGCTGCGCATGGTTATCGCCGGCGAAACCAAGGGCTTCCTGCGGGCGGCGGGCACCATTCACTGGGGGCTGATGACGACGGTGTTCAGCCTGAGCCACTTGGCCTACCTGCTGGTGCTGCCGGCCCACGCCGGAGCGCACGGCCCCGTGCGCGGCGAGATGCTGGTGTTCTACCTGCTGGTGCTCACGCAGCTCAACGACGTAGCCCAATTCCTGTGGGGCAAGTGGCTGGGGCGGCATAAGGTGGCTCCCACCGTCAGCCCCAACAAAACGGTGGAGGGCCTGCTGGGTGGCGTGGCCACCACTACGCTGCTGGCCTGGCTGCTGGCCCCGTGGCTCACGCCCTTCTCGCCGCTGCACGCGGTGCTGGCGGGCCTGCTCATCAGCCTCTGTGGCTTTACTGGTGATGTGGTGATTTCGGCCATCAAGCGCGACATCGGCGTGAAAGACTCGGGCAGCCTGCTCCCCGGCCACGGCGGCATCCTCGACCGGCTCGACTCGCTGACCTACACGGCCCCGCTGTTTTTCCACTTCCTCTACTACTTCTACTATTAGGCGGGTAGAAGGCCGTCATGCAGAGCGCAGCGAAGCATCTTGCCCGCCACCACTAATCCTTCTTGACGATTGATTTACTGCCTCTGGCAAGATGCTTCGCTGCGCTCTGCATGACCGTCTTTTAACTCCACTAATTCCTGCCTACCTCAATTCTCACCCTCCTCAACCTCGCCATGAGCAAGCTGCTGAATACCGCCAGCCGGTGGGTCGAAACCCCGCTGCGGCTCCTGTTTGTGGTGTGCGTGGCCTACCCGGTGGTGTGGCTGTGGCTGGGCATTCATGTGCGGCACCGCGAGCGGCTGCCCAGCCGGGGGCCGGCCATCATCGCGGCCAACCACAACAGCCACCTCGATATTCTGGCGCTGCTCTCGCTGTTTCCGCTGCTGCGCATTTCGGGCGTGCAGCCCGCCGCCGCGGCCGATTACTTCTGCAAAAACTGGCTGGTGAAGTGGTTCTCGCTGCACGTCATCGGCATCATTCCGGTGGTGCGCGGCAGCCTGCACGGCTGCCCCGAAGGCCCCGACCCGCTGGCCGACTGCTACCGCGCCCTCGAAGCCGGCAAGGTGCTGGTGATTTTCCCGGAAGGCACCCGCGGCGCGCCCGAGGAAATGGCCGAGCTCAAGGCCGGCATCTGGCACCTGGCCAAGCGCTTCCCCGAGGTGCCCGTGATACCGGTGTACCTGCACGGCCTGGGCAAGGCTATGCCCAAGGGCACGCTCATTCCGGTGCCCTTCTACGTGAAGGTGGCCGTGGGCCAGCCCCTGCACGGCTGCGCCGATAAGCTCGATTTCCTGCATCTGCTGCGCGAACAGCTCACTTGGCTGCAACACAAAGTGCATACGCCCGCCCTCGCCGACGACTAGCTCCCGGCGCTCCTCCTGCTTCCCCTTTCTCCATTTCCTGCTCCCGCTTTCCCTTTCCCGTTTTCTGCCGCCTTTTCCCATTTCCTTTTTCACATTTCCCAATCCCCCAGCTTATGGACACTGCCTATGCCACCGCGCGCACCTGCGCCGAGTATCATTTCTCATCGGCCGATGCCATGCCGCTGTTCTACCGTCACTGGCCGGCCGCTACCACGGCCGGCCACGTGGCCGGACCAAAAAAGGCCATCCTGTTGTTTCATCGCGGCCACGAGCACGGCGGCCGTATGGCGCACCTCGTCGATGAGCTGAACCTGCCCGACTACGACTTCTTCGCCTGGGATGCCCGCGGCCTGGGCGAGTCGCTGGGCGAGCGCGGCGCGGCCGCCAGCTTCGGCGTGCTGGTGAAGGACGTGGACACGTTTGTGCGCCACCTGGCCACCAAGCACGAAGTAGCTACCGAGAACATTGCCGTCATCGGCCAAAGCTTTGGGGCCGTGACGGTCGCCACCTGGGTCCACGACTACGCGCCGCGTCTGCGGGGCATGGTGCTGGCGGCCCCGGCCTTCAAAATCAACCTCATCGTGCCCGGCGCGCGGCAAATGCTGGCCCTGCTGCACCAAGTGCGGGGCAAGTTCTTCGTGAAGTCGTACGTGAAGCCGACCCAGCTCACCCACGACCCCGCTCGCATCGCCTCCTACCTGCGCGACCCGCTCATCACCCGGCCTATTGCCGTGAACGTGCTGCTCGACGTGGATGCCGCCGCCGACCGCGTGGTGGCCGACGCCGCCGCCATCCACGTGCCTACCCAAATTCTGATATCGGGCGACGACCAAGTGGTGTACCACGCGCCCCAGCAGGCCTTTTTCGATAACCTGAGCAGCCCGACTAAGGAGCTGCACGTGCTCGACGGCTTCTACCACGACACGCTGGGCGAACTCGACCGGGCCCGGGCCGTGGCGCTGGTGCGCGACTTTATCGGGCGGGTATTTGCCGCGCCGGCCGCCGCCCCCGGCCTGCTCGCGGCCGACCAGAAGGGCTTCACCAAAGCCGAATTCGATACCTTGGGCCAGCCCGCCGCCTCGGCCCCGGCCCGCGCCTACTGGGCCATGAGCCGCTTCTGGATTAAGGTCGGCGGCCGCCTTTCGACGGGTATCAAGCAAAGCCTAGCCACGGGCTTCGACTCGGGCAGCACCCTCGACTACGTGTACCGCAACCGCCGCCAGGGTCACACCTTCATCGGCCGTCTCGTGGATGGCTTTTATCTAAACAGCATCGGCTGGCGTGGCATTCGGGTGCGCAAAACCCACCTTGAGCGCCTCATCGGCCAGGCCATCGACCGGCTGCGCGCCGCCGGCCGGCCCGTGCGCATCGTGGACATTGCCGCCGGCCACGGCCGCTACGTGCTCGACGCCCTGAACCAGCGCCCCGGCCAGGTCGACCACATTCTGCTGCGCGATTACAGCGACCTCAACGTGGCCGCCGGCCGCCGCCTCATCGCCGAAAAAGGCCTGGCCCAGGTGGCCCAGTTCGAGCCCGGCGACGCCTTCGACCAGGCCAGCCTGGCCGCCCTGGAACCGCGCCCCACGCTGGCCGTGGTGTCGGGCCTCTACGAGCTGTTTGGTGATAATGCGCTGGTGCGCAAGTCGCTGGCCGGGCTGGCTGAGGCCGTCGAAGCCGGTGGCTACCTGCTCTACACCAACCAGCCCTGGCACCCGCAGCTCGAAATGATTGCCCGCTCGCTCACCAGCCACCGCGAAGGCAACGCTTGGGTGATGCGCCGCCGCGTGCAGGCCGAAATGGACGAGCTGGTGGCCGAAGCCGGCTTCGAAAAAATAGACCAATTGAGCGACCAGTGGGGCATTTTCAGCGTGTCGCTGGCCCGCCGGGTGCAAGCGGCCCCGGCAGTTGTGTCGGCTCCGTCCGTCTCCCAGCAGGTGGCCGCGCCGGTTTTAGCCGAATAGAAATTCGCGGGTAAGCCAGGAGTTTCTAGATAGTTCCTCGCTTCAACTAATGGCTCGCCGCGCACTACGGATGTGTGCCAACTCCCGCTACTCATTAGCTGATGTTACGCGGGGTGCCCGGCGGTGCCCGTTGCGTGACATCACTCATCATCATTCCCATGGCCCTGCTCATTCGCCTCTTCGTTGCACTGTCCGATACCCGGCTGGCGGTTCTGCTGGCCCGGCCAGCCGCGCTAGTACCGGCGGCGGCTCCGGCGCGGCGGCCGTGGCTGCGGGCGGTGGGCTGGCTGGCTCTGCTGGGGCCGTTTTTCTTCCTGTCCTACGGCTTCGCCAACTGGTGGACGGACCGGATGCCGCACGTGGGCTCTGTGGTGTTTGGCTGGGAGCGGCACATTCCGTTTCTACCCTGGACTATTCTGCCCTACATGTCGCTCGATGCGTTTTATGCGGGTTCGCTGCTGCTGTGCGCCACGCGGGCCGAGCTCGATACCCACGCCCGGCGGCTACTCGCGGCCAGCGTTATCTCGGTGGCGGGGTTTCTGCTGTTTCCCCTGCAGTTCAGCTTTGTGCGGCCGGCTACCAGCGGCTTCAATGGGGCGCTGTTTGAGGTGCTGATGGGATTCGACAAGCCCTATAATCAGGCCCCGTCGCTGCACATCAGCCTGGTAATATTGGTGTGGCTGGTGTTTGCGCGGCACCTGCGCGGGGCGGCGCGCTGGGTCCTGCACATCTGGTTCGGGCTGATTGCGGTTTCGGTGTTCACCACCTTTCAGCACCACTTTATTGATGGGGGGGCCGGCGCGGTAGTGGCCGTCGTGGTCGTGTACCTGCTGCCCGATGCGCCGCACGCCTGGCGGCCCGTGCTTGCCCCGGCCGATGCGCCCCGCCGCCGCCGGCTGGCGGCCATTTACTTACTGGGTGCGGCGCTGGGCCTGGCGCTGGCGGCCGTGTTGGGCGGTTGGGCGTGGCTGCTGCTGTGGCCCGCCGCCGCTTCGTTGCTGGTGAGTCTGGCGTACGGCCGTTTCGGTGTGGCCGTATTTCAGAAACGGGCGGGCCGCCTGAGCTGGGCTGCCGTCCTGCTGCTGTGGCCCTACCGCGTGGGGGCGTGGTGGTCGTCGCGCTGGCTCACGCGGCACGAAGCGCCGGCGGCCGAAGTGGTGCCCGGCCTGTGGCTGGGCCGCGCCCCCGGCCCGGCCGACCACCAGCGGCTGCCCACTGCTGCCATTCTCGACCTCACGGCCGAGTTCGGCCGCCCCGCTGCCGCGCGCCACCAGCCCTACCGCAGCGTGCCGCTGCTGGATTTAGCGGTGCCCACGACGGGTGAATTAGCGGCGGCCGTGGCGGCTCTCGACGAGTTGTGCCCATGCGGGCCGGTGCTGGTGCATTGTGCCCTAGGCTACTCGCGGGCGGCCGTGGTGGTAGCCGCGTGGCTGCTGCACCGGGGCCGCGCCGCAACGCCCGAAGCGGCCGTGGCGTGGGTGCGGGCCGTCCGGCCGCAGGTGGTGCTGTCGGCGCGACACCGGGCGGCATTGCAGGCGTATGCGGCGGCATACTGCCCGAAGCCCGCTCTCACCAACTAACCTTTTCGCATCATGCCAAATCCCGAAAATACCGTCCGGCTGCGCGTGCTGCTGGGCTTTCTGCGGGCCGGCCGCGTGCTCGACCACGGCTCGACGGGGCTGCTGCTGGGGGCGCTGGTGCTGGAGGCGGTAATGCGGGGCGGGCCGGCGGCCTGGTTTTTTGGCATTGCGGCGCTGCTGGGGCTGCTCGAAAAATACCTGGCCTGGCGCGTGGTCCTCGATGCCGAGTTTTTCGCCCTGCTGCTGGAGCAGCCCGGCCAGGAAGCGGCGTTCGATGCGGCGCTGGCCGAGTTTATGGGCCGCCCGGCCACGGCCAAAACCCGACCCATGGCCAGCCGCTGGCAGGGCGCGCGGCGGCTGGTGCGGCAGCAGGCGGCGGCGCTGGGGGCACAGGCATTGGCCGTGGCGGTGGGGGTAGTTGGTTGCGCAATGAGCCCGCAGTAGCTGGCTCAATAGTGAGGCAATGAGCTGGTCTGGAACGATGTAGCGCCGTGACCCTTCGCGTCCCGGCGGTCGCGCCGCCTGCGTGTCGTTCAACGCCAGCCGTTCAACGCCAGTCGTTCGACGGAAAGACGCGAAGGGTTGCGTCGCTACATCGTGCTGGTTGGCCTACACAACCCTTATAGGCAACCCTGCGACGTATCGGGCGGTTAGCTGCCGGGCGAACTGTTGCGCCGGAACCTTTTCAATTACAGATGCCTACTCGTTTTGATAGCGTGATTTTTGACCTCGACGGCACCCTCTGGGATGCCTCGGCAAGTATTACAAAAGCCTTTCAGGCCGCCGTGGCGAGCGTCGACTACATCGCCCACGACGTGACCCTGGCCCAGGTGCAGGCCGTCACCGGCCAGCCCTGCACCGTGGTGTACGAGCGCCTGTTCCCGACCCTGCCCGCCGACAAGCTCGACGAGTACCGCGCCCTTTGCGCCCGCCAGGAGCTGGCCGCCGCCGAGCAGCACGGTGGCGCGCCCTACCCCGGCCTCGAACCCACGCTGGCTTACCTTGAGGAGAAAGGCTACCGGCTGTTTATCGTCAGCAACTGCCAGCTGGGCTACGTGGAGGCATTTTTCAAGCACAGCCAGCTGGGCCAGTACTTCGAAGGCCACCAGTGCTTCGGCACCAAACTGCTGCCGAAATCAGAAAATATTCGGGAAGTAGTGGCGCAGTACGACCTGCAAGAGCCCCTGTACGTGGGCGATACCCTGGGCGACCTCGAAGCCAGCCAGCGAGCCGGCGTGCCGTTTGTTTTCGCCACCTACGGCTTCGGCCAGCTCAGCCCCGCCGAAGCCCCCGAGCGCATCGACCAGCCCGCCGACCAGCGCCAGCTGCTGTAGCAGCGGC